>NZ_NXLK01000019.1:0-1522 GCF_005406235.1 Campylobacter sp. MIT 12-5580 | reverse complement strand
TTCACTTGCAAAATCCACATCTCTTATGGTTGATTCAGCAGATTTTAAATTCACTTGTGTTGTAGTGATATTGTTGATCGTTTTTTCGATTTGTTGTTGCACCGAACCTATATCTGCTCTAATGGTATCAAGGTTTGCGATAGCAGTTTCTGCTATATCCATAACAGCCATTGCACCTTTTAGGGTGGTTACGCCTGCGGTTTGATCTACAAGGTTTGCACCTGCAGTATAAGCAATACTGGTGTTAAGTTGTCCTGTAACTGAATGCACCATGGCAGTTAAAGATTGGCTATATACAAAGCCACCTTGGCCTAAAGCACCTGCAGCAGAAAAACCTGTTATGGTTGTGACATTCATACCAACACTGAATTGAATTCCCGCAGCAGAAGCTGAAGAGAAAAATAATTTCCCAAATCTATCCCCATTAAAGCCCATAGCATCAGCTTCATACACACCGATGATACCTTTACTTTCTCTTAAAGAAACAGAAGCTTGAGAAACATCAGTGATATTAGCAAAACCTATAGCCGAAGCAGTTCCTGATATAACGATGTCTTGTCCATTGTTTTTCACAAGGCTAAGGCGTCCAAAATTCACATTCATATTTGTGCCTACACCAGAACCAGCACCCATATTACCTTCAATGAATATACCTCTACCATCTTTAGAGTCAAGCACGATGCGTCCATTTGCATCAAGGCTTGCATCAACACCGGTTGTATCTTTTACAGCGTTGATCGCTTGCACTAAAGAGCCGTTTTCATCGCCATCTTTATAATCAATCCTACCTATAGTTACGCCATTGATCGCAAAATCATCGCTTGTATTTCCACCTTTTATAGCATAGGCTCCTGTAGTAGTTACCTTAAAGCTTGCACGAATGCCTGTTTTATCGGTGGATTTGTTGATCTCTTCAGCTAAAGCTCCAATACCTGTGTTGATACTATAAGAAATCGCAACTTCGTTGAATTTAAAGTCTGAAATACCATTATAGTTTTTAATGGTGATTTGAGCGTTACCAGCAGCGGTTATCTTTGCTCCTGTCTCAAAGCGAGTTACCCCAATCTTACTTGATTGAGTTGAGCCTATACTTGCTTTGATGGTTTGATTTGATTGAGAACCGATTTGAAATTCTTGATTAGTAAAACCACCAGAAAGCAATTGCTTACCATTGAAAGAAGTGGTGTTAGCGATATTGTCTAATTCTTCCATAAGGCGGTTGATGTCTGCTTGAAGCATATTTCTTGTTTTAGTGCTTTGTCCATCTTGAGCCGCTTGAGTGGCTTTAGTTTTAATCGCATCAAGAATTTTTGTTTGTTCGTCCATCGCTTTATCAGCAGTTTGCAAAAGTGAATTTGCATCGTTACCATTGTTAATAGCTTGTCCCAAAGTAGAAGCTTGAGTGCGAAGTTGATCAGCGATAGCCAAACCAGACGCATCATCTTTTGCGGAGTTTATTCTAAGACCAGTAGAAAGTCTTTCCAAAGAAGTACTTAAACTTCTTGAGTTAGCTGTAACACTT
>NZ_NXLK01000018.1:0-1555 GCF_005406235.1 Campylobacter sp. MIT 12-5580 | reverse complement strand
AAGTGTTACAGCTAACTCAAGAAGTTTAAGTACTTCTTTGGAAAGACTTTCTACTGGTCTTAGAATAAACTCCGCAAAAGATGATGCGTCTGGTTTGGCAATTGCTGATCAACTTCGCACTCAAGCTTCTACTTTGGGACAAGCTATCAACAATGGTAACGATGCAAATTCACTTTTGCAAACTGCTGATAAAGCGATGGACGAACAAACAAAAATTCTTGATGCGATTAAAACTAAAGCTACTCAAGCGGCTCAAGATGGACAAAGCACTAAAACAAGAAATATGCTTCAAGCAGACATCAACCGCCTTATGGAAGAATTAGACAATATCGCTAACACCACTTCTTTCAATGGTAAGCAATTGCTTTCTGGTGGTTTTACTAATCAAGAATTCCAAATCGGCGCGCAGTCAAATCAAACTATCAAAGCAACTATAGGTTCAACTCAATCAAGTAAGATTGGGGTAACTCGTTTTGAGACAGGAGCTCAAATCACTGCTGCAGGTGCAGCCAATCTTACTATACTTAATTACAATGGTATAGATGATTTTGACTTTGCTGAAGTGCAAATTTCATACAGCGTTGGAACAGGCGTTGGAGCTTTAGCTGAAGAGATTAACAGAGTTTCTGATAGAACAGGTGTTCGTGCAAGCTACAATGTAACTACTACAGGGCTTTATGCGATTCAAGGCGATACTACAAGTGCTGATTTTGCAATCAATGGCACAGTCATAGGTGCTGTGAGATACGAAGATGGCGATAAAAACGGCTCTTTGGTTGCTGCGATCAATGCTGTAAAAGATACTACAGGTGTTGAAGCAAGCCTTGATGAATTTGGTAAACTTGTAATGAAGTCAAATGATGGTAGAGGTATTGTTATTACAGCTGGTAGTATAGGTAAGGGTTCTGGTATCGTAGGCGATGCCATGAATAACAACTATGGTCGTCTTAGCCTTGTGAAAAACAATGGACAAGATATCGCTATCTCAGGAACAGGCTTTGGCTTTGATACAGGATTTATCTCTCAAGCTTCTGTTTCTTTAAGGGATAGTAAAGGCACTATAGATTCTGAAACTGCTGATGCTATGGGATTTTATGCTGATGGCAAAGGTAAGAAAGTGATCACTCAAGCACTCACTGCTTTCATGTCAGCAGCTGGTAGTGGTTTCTCTGCTGGTTCAGGTTTCTCTGTAGGTAGCGGACAAAACTTTTCTACTATCTTAGCTGAAGGGGCTGTCTTTATCTCAGCATACTCAAACGCATATAACACCTCTGCTGGTTCAGGTTTCTCTACTGGTTCAGGACTTTCACAAACAGCGACTGTTAAAACTTCTGTGTTTAATGTCGCTGATCAAACCGCAGGCGTAACCACCCTAAAAGGTGCAATGGCTGTTATGGATATAGCAGATACTGCTATCGCAAACCTTGATACCATTAGAGCAGATATAGGTTCGGTTCAACAACAAATCGAAAAAACGATCAACAATATCACTACAACACAAGTGAATTTAAAATCTGCTGAATCAACCATAAGAGATGTGGATTTTGCAAGTGAA
>NZ_NXLK01000017.1:0-2835 GCF_005406235.1 Campylobacter sp. MIT 12-5580 | reverse complement strand
TCTCTCCTCCCAACCACCAAAATTTAATGAAACTTTAAGCTTATTTGTATATAATTTCATTTCCTTTTCAATTTTCAAGCCTAAAAACTTGAAACGAAGTCTTAGAAAACTTCTTTAAAAGGAACTCTCAAGAGTTTTAAAACTTTTCATTATGTAATATTTTTTAATTTTGATGAAATGTTTGTAAAATGATATTTTGAGTTTTATTGTTCTTTAAATTTAATATTGTTATTTTCAAATCTTATAGTCAATCTTTGAAATCTAAATAAGTGATCGATTGAGCCAGAAAAGATTTAGGTATGAGTTATCATATAAAATCTTTTTAAAACCATAAAGAGTCTTTGAAATGAAATTCAACTCTTTTTGAACTTTTTCTTTGAAGAAAAAGATTAAATTCTCATATAATACAAACTTTAGACTAGCTTACTATCCTTTAGGGTAGGTCGGGCTGGCCTTTAGTTTTGCTACTTTAGTAAGAGCTTTGCTCTTACGCTAAAAGTAGATTTAATGGAGAGTTTGATCCTGGCTCAGAGTGAACGCTGGCGGCGTGCCTAATACATGCAAGTCGAACGATGAAGCTTTTAGCTTGCTAAAAGTGGATTAGTGGCGCACGGGTGAGTAAGGTATAGTTAATCTGCCCTACACTGGGGGACAACACTTAGAAATGAGTGCTAATACCCCATACTCCTACTTAACACAAGTTAAGTAGGGAAAGTTTTTCGGTGTAGGATGAGACTATATAGTATCAGCTAGTTGGTGAGGTAATGGCTCACCAAGGCTATGACGCTTAACTGGTCTGAGAGGATGATCAGTCACATTGGAACTGAGACACGGTCCAAACTCCTACGGGAGGCAGCAGTAGGGAATATTGCGCAATGGGCGAAAGCCTGACGCAGCAACGCCGCGTGGAGGATGACACTTTTCGGAGCGTAAACTCCTTTTCTTTGGGAAGAATTCTGACGGTACCAAAGGAATAAGCACCGGCTAACTCCGTGCCAGCAGCCGCGGTAATACGGAGGGTGCAAGCGTTACTCGGAATCACTGGGCGTAAAGGGCGCGTAGGCGGACTATCAAGTCTCTTGTGAAATCTAGGAGCTTAACTCCTAAACTGCTTGGGAAACTGATAGTCTAGAGTGAGGGAGAGGCAGATGGAATTGGTAGTGTAGGGGTAAAATCCGTAGATATTACCAAGAATACCCATTGCGAAGGCGATCTGCTGGAACTCAACTGACGCTAAGGCGCGAAAGCGTGGGGAGCAAACAGGATTAGATACCCTGGTAGTCCACGCCCTAAACGATGTATGCTAGTTGTTGGGATGCTAGTCATCTCAGTAATGCAGCTAACGCATTAAGCATACCGCCTGGGGAGTACGGTCGCAAGATTAAAACTCAAAGGAATAGACGGGGACCCGCACAAGCGGTGGAGCATGTGGTTTAATTCGAAGATACGCGAAGAACCTTACCTGGGCTTGATATCCTAAGAACCTTGTAGAGATACGAGGGTGCTAGCTTGCTAGAACTTAGAGACAGGTGCTGCACGGCTGTCGTCAGCTCGTGTCGTGAGATGTTGGGTTAAGTCCCGCAACGAGCGCAACCCACGTATTTAGTTGCTAACAGTTAGGCTGAGCACTCTAAATAGACTGCCTTCGTAAGGAGGAGGAAGGTGTGGACGACGTCAAGTCATCATGGCCCTTATGCCCAGGGCGACACACGTGCTACAATGGCATATACAATGAGACGCAATAGCGTGAGCTGGAGCAAATCTATAAAATATGTCTTAGTTCGGATTGCTCTCTGCAACTCGAGAGCATGAAGCCGGAATCGCTAGTAATCGTAGATCAGCCATGCTACGGTGAATACGTTCCCGGGTCTTGTACTCACCGCCCGTCACACCATGGGAGTTGATTTCACTCGAAGAGGGGATACTAAACTGGTTACTCTCCACAGTGGAATCAGCGACTGGGGTGAAGTCGTAACAAGGTAACCGTAGGAGAACCTGCGGTTGGATCACCTCCTTTCTAGAGTACAACTTATAGCTTTCATTAGCTATGAGTCATCATATATAAGTTTTTCACGAAGCTTATACACTACTACATAAAGTAGTAAATCTCAATCGTGCTTGTTTAGATTTTAAAGATTGACATAGTTATTTTTAAAGAACGGAGTGCGGAATATGAATCACACTTTTTAAAATTTGCCTTGCAAGTTTTTCTGTATTCTGTATTCTGTAGTCAGTTCTCCAAATTGGGGAATTAGCTCAGCTGGGAGAGCGCCTGCTTTGCACGCAGGAGGTCAGCGGTTCGATCCCGCTATTCTCCACCATAAGATTTTTAATACTTACCAAGGTATTTTAATGGGCCTATAGCTCAGCTGGTTAGAGTGCACCCCTGATAAGGGTGAGGTCACAAGTTCAAGTCTTGTTAGGCCCACCAGAATTCATTAAGATTTGAAAAAGAAACAACAATGAAAGGCTTTAAAATTTAAAGCAAGCATAAGAAGCTTAAAGTCTAACTCAAATAAAGTTAAACAAACAAAGTTTCATCTTATCCTTGCTTTAGGTTTTAAACCTAATGTTCTTTAAATTATCATTGTTAAGAGTCACAAACAAGTTTTAATAAAAACAATTTTACTGAACTTGTTAGAGTTGTAAAGACTTGATTATTTTTGCGTAAGATAAATATATTCTTACAAAAACTTTAGCCCTCACAAGCTAAGGCTTTCCGTCTTAAAATAAAAAAGACTTTACCTTATAGCTTTAACAAGGAAGTGATGCGTTTTAGAATGAAAAACATAGGCACATAAATAGAATTTTTCTATTTAATTATGTCAAAAAGCT
>NZ_NXLK01000016.1:0-3319 GCF_005406235.1 Campylobacter sp. MIT 12-5580 | reverse complement strand
TGGCCTTTAGTTTTGCTACTTTAGTAAGAGCTTTGCTCTTACGCTAAAAGTAGATTAAAAAGGTAAGCTACAAAGAGCGAATGGTGGATGCCTTGGGTAGTAAAGGCGATGAAGGACGTACTAGACTGCGATAAGCTATGGAGAGCTGTCAAGAAGCTTTGACCCATAGATTTCCGAATGGGGCAACCCAATGTATAGAGATATACATTACCATAATGGAGCGAACGAGGGGAATTGAAACATCTTAGTACCCTCAGGAAAAGAAATCAATAGAGATTATGTCAGTAGCGGCGAGCGAAAGCGTAAGAGGGCAAACCTAGTGCTTGCACTAGGGGTTGTAGGACTGCAATATGCACGAACTAAGCTTAGCAGAATATTCTGGAAAGTTTAATCATAGAGGGTGATAATCCCGTATGCGAAAAGCAAAGTTTAGCTAGCAGTATCCTGAGTAGGGCGAAACACGTGAAATTTTGTCTGAATCCGGGTCGACCACGATCCAACCCTAAATACTCATACTACACCGATAGCGAACAAGTACCGTGAGGGAAAGGTGAAAAGAACGGCGGTGAGCCGAGTGAAATAGAACCTGAAACCATTTGCTTACAATCATTCAGAGCCCTATGGAGCAATCCAGGGTGATGGACTGCCTTTTGCATAATGAGCCTGCGAGTTGTGGTGTCTGGCAAGGTTAAGCACACGCGAAGCCGTAGCGAAAGCGAGTCTTAAAAGGGCGCTTAAGTCAGATGCTGCAGACCCGAAACGAAGTGATCTATCCATGAGCAGCTTGAAGCTAGTGTAAGAACTAGTGGAGGAGCGAACCCGCTAGCGTTGAAAAGCTATGGGATGACTTGTGGATAGGGGTGAAAGGCCAATCAAACTTCGTGATAGCTGGTTCTCTCCGAAATATATTTAGGTATAGCGTTGTGTCGTAACTAAAGGGGGTAGAGCACTGAATGGGCTAGGGCATACACCAATGTACCAAACCCTATCAAACTCCGAATACCTTTAGTGTAATCACAGCAGTCAGGCGGCGAGTGATAAAATCCGTCGTCAAGAGGGAAACAACCCAGACTAACAGCTAAGGTCCCCAAATCTCATTTAAGTGGAAAACGATGTGAAGTTACTTAAACAACCAGGAGGTTGGCTTAGAAGCAGCCATCCTTTAAAGAAAGCGTAATAGCTCACTGGTCTAGTGATTTTGCGCGGAAAATATAACGGGGCTAAAATGAGTACCGAAGCTTTAGACTTGCACCTAGTGCAAGTGGTAGGAGAGCGTTCTATTTGCGTTGAAGGTATACCGGTAAGGAGTGCTGGAGCGAATAGAAGTGAGCATGCAGGCATGAGTAGCGATAAAAGGGGTGAGAATCCCCTTCGCCGTAAACCCAAGGTTTCCTACGCGATGCTCGTCATCGTAGGGTTAGTCGGGTCCTAAGTCGAGTCCGAAAGGGGTAGACGATGGCAAATTGGTTAATATTCCAATACCAACATTAATGTGCGATGGAAGGACGCTTAGGGCTAAGCAAGCTAGCGGATGGAAGTGCTAGTCTAAGGTCGTAGGTGCTTATACAGGAAAATCCGTATAAGAATACACCGAGAACTGAAAGGCTTCTCAAAGTCTTCGGATAGCGAGGAGAATTGCTGATGCCGTCGAGCCAAGAAAAGTTTCTAAGTTTAGTTAATGTTGCCCGTACCGTAAACCGACACAGGTGGGTGGGATGAGTATTCTAAGGCGCGTGGAAGAACTCTCTTTAAGGAACTCTGCAAAATAGCACCGTATCTTCGGTATAAGGTGTGGTTAGCCTCGTATTAGGATTTACTCCGAAAGCGAGGAAACTTACAACAAAGAGTCCCTCCCGACTGTTTACCAAAAACACAGCACTCTGCTAACTCGTAAGAGGATGTATAGGGTGTGACGCCTGCCCGGTGCTCGAAGGTTAATTGATGGGGTTAGCATTAGCGAAGCTCTTGATCGAAGCCCGAGTAAACGGCGGCCGTAACTATAACGGTCCTAAGGTAGCGAAATTCCTTGTCGGTTAAATACCGACCTGCATGAATGGCGTAACGAGATGGGAGCTGTCTCAAAGAGGGATCCAGTGAAATTGTAGTGGAGGTGAAAATTCCTCCTACCCGCGGCAAGACGGAAAGACCCCGTGGACCTTTACTACAGCTTGACACTGCTACTTGGATAAGAATGTGCAGGATAGGTGGGAGGCTTTGATTCATAGACGCCAGTTTATGATGAGCCATTGTTGAGATACCACTCTTTCTTATTTGGGTAGCTAACCAGCTTGAGTTATCCTCAAGTGGGACAATGTCTGGTGGGTAGTTTGACTGGGGCGGTCGCCTCCCAAATAATAACGGAGGCTTACAAAGGTTGGCTCAAGATGGTTGGAAATCATCTGTAGAGTATAAAGGTATAAGCCAGCTTAACTGCAAGACATACAAGTCAAGCAGAGACGAAAGTCGGTCTTAGTGATCCGGTGGTTCTGTGTGGAAGGGCCATCGCTCAAAGGATAAAAGGTACCCCGGGGATAACAGGCTGATCTCCCCCAAGAGCTCACATCGACGGGGAGGTTTGGCACCTCGATGTCGGCTCATCGCATCCTGGGGCTGGAGCAGGTCCCAAGGGTATGGCTGTTCGCCATTTAAAGCGGTACGCGAGCTGGGTTCAGAACGTCGTGAGACAGTTCGGTCCCTATCTGCCGTGGGCGTAAGAAGATTGAAGAGATTTGACCCTAGTACGAGAGGACCGGGTTGAACAAACCACTGGTGTAGCTGTTGTTCTGCCAAGAGCATCGCAGCGTAGCTAAGTTTGGAAAGGATAAACGCTGAAAGCATCTAAGCGTGAAGCCAACTCTAAGATGAATCTTCTCTAAGCTCTCTAGTAGACTACTAGTTTGATAGGCTGGGTGTGTAAGAAATGAAAGTTTCTTAGCTGACCAGTACTAATAGAGCGTTTGGCTTATCTTATTTAAGCATCACTTCCTTGTTAAGGCTATATACAGATTATAGAAAACGGAGAACAGAAAATAGAATGATGTTTATCCTTGTTTTTCTTTGTGTATAAGTCTAAGGTAAGGGTTTTTATAAAACTTGTTTCTTAACATTGTTTTTTAAGTGTTTTTAGAATATAAAAAAAGCTTAGACTTTAATTTAAAGTTTTAGAACTTAAGATACAAAAACATTTAAACAACAATGTCCGTGATTATACAGATGTGGAAACGCCTTGCTCCATCTCGAACCAAGAAGCTAAGCACATCGTGGGTGATGATACTACGCCTTACTGGCAGGGGGAAAGTAGCTTGTTGCGGACTTTGTT
>NZ_NXLK01000015.1:0-3718 GCF_005406235.1 Campylobacter sp. MIT 12-5580 | reverse complement strand
CAAAAGTTTTTCCCCTTGTTTAATATATATCTTGTTTATACTTGTTTAAGGGCTGTTTTGATATGGAAAATAGGGGGCTAAATTTGCGAAAACAGACATTTTACCCGACAAAATAAATTTAATCAAATAAGCTTCTATACTTGTTTTGAGCTTCTTTGGACTTAAGAACTTTTACTTCATCAAGGTAAAAAAGCTCCTCTGCTTTGTCTTTGGCTTTCTTTAGTGCGTTAATATCTTTAAAGCTCTTAACACCAAAATGCACAAACTTATCATCTGCCTTTCTCTTTGCGATAAGCTTTAAGTCCTTTTTTTCCTCATCGAATTGATAGCTTATTATAATCATTTCGCCAAATCTTTTTTGGTAGATCGATTTGCCTATATATTCTTGAATGATTTTTATAAGCTCATTGTAGAAGCTCTGCTCCTTTTCTTGCTCTCGCTTAATGCGTTTGTCGTTGTTTTTGTAGTCAAAGATAAACTCTAGGTCTGTAATTTTACGCCCTGTTTTAAAGGTCTTAATATCAAGCAAAACTAGATTAGATTTAGTGTTTATGTCTTTTTTGGCTTGTGCTAAGACATTTTTCTTGAAATCCTCCCATACATAAAAGCTTTTAGGCACTTCCAAGATATTTTGTAAGGCTGAAAGATTGATTTTTAGGCTTTGCTTGTTTTGCTTAAGCTCGCATACAAGCATATTATAAATTCTTATGCTGTAGGCTGATTTCATTTGCTGAATATCATCAAATTTAATCTGCGTAAAATCTCTTTTAAGGTCTAATAGATACTGCATAAGGCTATCGTTGAGCCTATAAGATACATTTGCTTCGCCTTTTTTATACTCTAAAAACTGAAATAATGGCATAGCTCTATGAACTTCGACTTCTTTCATTGTTTTTTCATCAAGTAGCTTGAAGTCCTCTATATAAACTTTTTTAGCCATATTATCAATGATATTTTTTACATATGTAAAATTTTCATTGCTTTTGTTATCAAAAACTTGAAAAATTTCACTTACAGGTATCTCGCACACTTGAAATAAGCTGTCCTTTTGGCTGTTAAGCTGTGCGACGATCCACATAAAAAATTTAAGCTCATTTGCGTTCATATCGTATTTAGCATAAATGAAGCGGTTGTCTTGTGTTACTATAGCCTTTTTGGCTCTTTGTTTGATTGATTTTTTCTTTTTTGAAGTATCCATTTTAAAGCCTTAGAAGTTACCCAACTTGGAGGCGGAGCAGTCGTCCTGCCCCACCAGCACTCTAACGCTTAATAAAAACTTCAACTTTCACACCAAAGATGCGAAAATTTAGGTATAATACAAACGCAGAGCACCTTTTGCTATGTTTTTTCATAGCGTGCTCCTAATTGGGTTTTGTCCCTACCTTTACGATAGGGACAAGTTTATTTTAGCTAAGAATAGTTAATAAAAGAGTAAAGTTATTAAAAATAACTCTTTTTAAAAAGAGGTAAGTTTTAAAACTTTAATAGTTTTTACCTACTAAATCCCCTGTTTCTTTGCCTTTGTCGCTCTTTCACTTTTTGAATATGCTGTCTAATTGCTCTTGTAAATTTGTCTGCAAGCTCTGCAAATTTTGTCGATACGAGCTCTCTAATTCCTGCGAGCTTATCTCGTGTTCGGTTAATGCTTCCTCGTATTTTAAAAGTTCTTGCTCCATACTCAACTGAAAGGCTTCTAAGTTCTCGGTTAAATTGTTGAGCTTCGTTTGAAAACTGATCCTCAACTCCTCTAAGTCTTGTTCGTGATCTTGTCTCTCTTTCTCTATGAGCTCTAATAAGTTCTTGTTGCTTGCGTTCGTTCTCTCTAGTAGTGCTGTTTGATTGTTTAAAGCCCTGTAAAGTTCTGCTTCTTTGTTCTGCATTTTCTCTAGCTCTTGCTGTAAGGTCTCTATTTCTTTGCATAATTCTAGTTCTAGTGCTGTCATTATCTGCCTTTATTTGAAGATCGTTAGAAAAAGTAATGCCATAGTCGCCATTCCCAAAAAAAAGCTGATTATTAGCCCTGTGAGTTTGTATTTCATCGGCTCTAAGCTCATTTCCTGCATTTCGCTCAATAGCCTGCTTTGCAAGTCTTTGAAATTCCTCCGCATTTCCAAAGCTTCTCTCTCTAGCTCTCTTTGAGCTTTGCTCTGCTTGTCGCTTAATAAGCTCATCGTAGAATTCAGTTTTTCGCTTAATTTGTTCGTCAAGTTTTGCTCTATATTCTGCAAGTATTGCTCTGTTATCTCGTTGATTATACGCTTGTTCTTGCTCTCTTGCTCTTGTATAGATTGCTTCAATGTCTCTAAGACTTCTAAATTTTTCATCGTAAATACCCCCTTTAAATCGTTTTGCTTTTTGGCTGTTTGGTAATTTTATGCTTATGTAATCTTTGCCTTGTCTTGTTATTTCAATTTCCTGCGTTTTTAAAAGCGAAATGAGGTGATCCCTTGACTTTATATTACCTTGCATTACTTCAGCGGTTAAAAGCTTGTCTAAGGCTTCGTAATCGCTAAAAAGTTCTTTTTGTTTTTTACTGCCTTGAATGGTGTTTTGTTTTGCTGGGTCTTTTGGGTTTGTGAAATTATGGTTTAAATTGCTTAAATCCTGCCAAATTTCAATTCTTTTCTTATCAGCCATATGAAAGTATGGGTTAAGTGCTTTTTTGCTCTCTAAATCGATTTTAGGGATTATAAAATTTAATTCTAATCTGCCCTTGTCTGTATGCTCTACCCAAAGAATGTTATAACGCCCCTGCATTGCTGGCGTTAATAAGGCGTTTTCAAAGCTTTGCATAAGTTCTTTTTTGAGCTCCTCGCTTATGTTTTGCTCCTCAAAGCTTAAGCACCCCATACAAGTTTTATGCTTTTGGCTCATTGCTTTGATTAAATTTTTGGTGGTCTCTGCGTTGCCTTGTAAAATTCTAGCTGTTCCTAATTGCGTTCTTTTATCTAGCAAGTAGTTAATACTGCTTACACCTCCGCCCTTTTTTGTAGCAAAAAATTTAACAATCATTAGCCAGCCTTAAAGCTTGCAAGTGTTCCTCAATACGCTTTAGCATTTCAAGCCCTACCCTGTCAAAGCTTTTATTTGTGTTTAAATGCTTAGCGACTTGATTTAAATTATTTCCCCAGCGTGCAAGCTCCATTACTAAATTTCTATTCTCTTTTAAGCGTCTTTCTTTTTTTGGCGTATTATGAAGCATTGATGAAATTGCAAACTCTGTAAAGCTCAAATCTTTCTTTTTAGCATTAATAAGCTCTAATTGCTCTTGAGTGATCCTAATGCTTTTGATGATAGACTTCATTTTTTCCCTTTTTGCAGAGCTTGCGAAAGCAAGCGAAATTATAAGCAAGACATTTGCGCTAGCAAATAGGGTCTTGCTTCCTATTGCTAAAAACTTTCTTGGTCCTTTAGAGCCAAAAAGTTTTTAGCTCTCACCCCAAAAGTAAAAGGGGGTGAGATTAGGGGTTCAAAGGGGAGGTTTTCCCCTTGCGAGCGTTCTTTTTGTATGTAATACAAAAAGTAACCTCGCCCTATATATAAAATTATACATTTTTTGCTTAAATTTAGCAAGAAAAAGCTTCAAAATTTAGCTAAAAAAGATGATTTCTTAAAAAAAGCTTAAGCAAAAGTTTTTCCCCTTGTTTAATATATATCTTGTTTATACTTGTTTAAGGGCTGTTTTGATATGGAAAATAGGGGGCTAAATTTGCGAAAA
>NZ_NXLK01000014.1:0-6670 GCF_005406235.1 Campylobacter sp. MIT 12-5580 | reverse complement strand
GCAGCACAACAAAATGTTTTAAGATTACTCCAATAGTTTTTCTTAAAACTCTCCTCGCAACCTTGCGAGGAGTTTAAACTCTTTCTTGTTTTAAATTTTTATTCAAACTTGAGTTTCTTTGTGGTTTTTTCTTTTGAAATTGTATCAATCATTTTTTTTGCTTTTCGCAGTCTTTTTATAATCAGCAAACACCGCCCCCGCACAAAGCTTCTTTGCAGTGTGATTTTTAAAAGCTTTACAGCTGTGTTTAAGTTATGCTTAAGCGGGGTTGAGTTAAAATGATTGGTGAAGAATTAAGTTAAGCTAGTTAATGAGCCACAAAAGCTCTTTGGCTAGCAACAGGATCAAAATAAGAACATTTAAAATCCTATTCATTACCTGCCTCCTTTCCACACCGAAAAGAAGTTAAGCACTTAAACGATACCATTGTGATAAATTTATGCTTAAAGGTTGGTTGTATTGGGTTTGATTTGTTTTACAAATTTGGTTTAAGCTTTTGAGCTATTTTCAAGCCACAGAACTCTTCAAGCTCTTCAAAGCTTGCCTTGTGTATGCTTTCAAAATCCCCAAAATGATTTAAGGCTTTTTGAATTTCAGCCTTACTTAAGCCTAAATTTTCAAGCTTTGAGCTTTGCAAGTCCCTTTTTCTCTTCGTGTTTTGATGAAAAGAAATCGCAAAGCGGTGGGCTTCATCGCGAAGTTTTTGTAAAAACTGAAGTTTTTTATCCTCAGTGCTTAGGTTAAAAACCTGCTTTTTGCTATAAATTTTATCCCTTGCACTGCCCTTTGCTCTGTAAGCTTTTGCGTCAATTTTTTCTTTTGAGATAGCTAAGACATCGACATTTGCCCCGCTACTTTGTAAAATTTCAAGGGCTAAATCAAGCAAAGCCTTGCCCCCATCGATAAGCCAAAGATCAGGTGGGCTAAGTTTATCAAAGTCTAAAGCCCTTCTCGTAAGCACTTCACGCATTTGCTCATAATCATTGCTGTGTTTAAGATGAAAATGGCGGTAATGGTTTTTTTCAAAGCCATTTTGACAAAAAGCGATCATCGCTCCAACGCTTGCACTACCTTGCATGTGAGAATTATCAAATACTTCTATATTTTGTGGTAAATGCTCTAAGTCAAAAAAATCTTTTAACTCTTTTTGTAAGCCAAACTCGTTTTGCTTTTGAGAATTTTTAAGATTGATCAAAGCATTTTTAACCCCTAGATCACAAATTCGCTTTTTTTCGCCTATTTTTGGGTGTTTGATATGAATTTTTTTATTAAATCTTAAGCTTAGCAAATCCTCAAGCAAAGCCATATCCTCAAACTCATCAGCTACATAAATGCTTGATGAGCTTAAAGGCGTATCTATACTAAAGTTTTCAAGTATAAATTGCTTATAAATTTCGTTTATATCTGGTAATTCATCACTTTTTAAGGCGATGATTTTATTTTTTGAAGCGATGATCTTGCCATTTTGCACGACAAAACGTTGGGTTGCTAGCAAAGAGCCTTCAAAGGTTAAAGCAAAGATATCAAAGTCCTCAAGTCTAGCTATATCAAGCTCGATTTTAACTTCTAAATCTTTTATGGTTTGTATGCTATCTCTTAGTTTAGCAGCTTCTTCATAGTTTTCATTTTGTGCGTAAAGAAACATTTTTTGTTCTAGGTTTTTAATGAGTATGTGTGGATTTAAAAGGGCGTTTATGGCTGATTTGAGGATTTTTTCGTATTCTGCTTGGGTAATTTTACCCTCACAAGGTGCAAGGCAGCGCGAAATTTGATAAAAAATACACGCCTTTTTACACGAGCTTTTTTGTTTGAGTTTGAAACTAAGATATAAAGCATTTAAAAGCTCTCTTGGGCCTTTGAAAAAGGGTCCAAAATACTTAATCTTTGGTTTTTTGATAATCTTTCTTGTGATCTTTGGCATAGCAAAGCTTTCGTTTAAATCTATATAGATATAAGGATAAGTCTTATCATCTCTTAATAAGATATTGTATTTGGGGCGTAGCTGTTTGATAAAGGAGTTTTCAAGTATGAGTGCGTCAGCTTCTGAACTAGTAGTGATATACTCAAGATGAGTAGTTTCACTAATCATTTTTTGAATGCGTAGGGAATTTTTAGGATTTGGCGCAAGCTGTGGGGTGAAAGTAAAATAACTTCTGACGCGGTTTTTGAGATTTTTAGCCTTACCTACATATAAAAGTTTGCCTTCACTTGAGAAAAACTGATATACTCCGCTTTTTTCCTCAAGATTTTTAAGCTCGGCTTCTAGCATACTTTTGTGCCTTTTATCACTGCTCTTAAGTCCTCAAAACCTTGATATAAAAGTTCATTTTTACAGGTGTTTTTAAACTCTCCCTTTGAAAGCTCGAGAAAAAATTTCTTTTTTTTAGCGCTTTTTGTGGGAAGCTTGAAATTCCTATCTGTAAGGATTTTTAGCTCATTTATCTGATCAAAATCACTTAAAGAATTTGTATTTGCATAAATTTTTATGAGTTTTTTAATGCTTTTTTTGGTATTATCATGGTTTAATTCTTGATAGCCAACATTGCTTTTTGTGAGTATGATAAGAAGCTGTTTTTTGATGAAAATTTTTGAGATTAAATTCTGGTGCATTGGGCTTAAAAGACTTAAAAAATCTTTACAATAAAAATTCCTTTTCAAAGGGGCAAAATGTCGTTCTTGACAAAGAGAAGCGATGATAGAGCTAGCTGGCTTGAGTTTTTTCATAAGTTCATTATAGCATTTTTTTGCTTAATCTTTTTTGTAGCTTGTGGATACAAAGGCGATCCAAGCTATAGCGTGCTTGATAAAAATGGCTCAGTAAAAGAGATAAAAGCTTATAAAAACCTCAATCGCTGGTAAGCTTATGGGCGAAAAAATACATTTCAATACTGATAAAGCAAGTATAGTCTTTGAAAGCAAACGCACTTACGCAAGGCTTTTAACGCAAAGTGATTTTAAGGCTTTGCATGAAATTTTAAGCGATGAAAGGGTAATGTATAACTGGGGACATGGCTTTAGCGAGGCTGAAAGCAAAGAATGGCTTTTGTTTCAAATGCAGTGTTTTAAGCTTGATGGTTTTTGTAAATTTGGAGTTTTTAACAAAACAAGTCAAGCTTTAATGGGCTGTGTGGGCTTAAATTATGAGTTTATCCGCTTAAACAATGCCTTTAAAGAGCGTATAGTTGAGCTTGGCTATATCTTTAGCACGCAGTTTTGGGGGCAAAATTATGCCTTTGAAAGCACAAAAGCATGCTGTGAATATGCCTTTAATATACTTAATCTTAAGCAAATATATGCTTTAATTAGCGCTGATAATACTGCCTCGATTAAACTTGCAAAAAAGCTTGGCATGCAAGAGATAGGTAAAAACACTTTAGAAAAAAATGAGCTTGTTTTTAAGCTTGAACATACAAAGGAGAAATGATGAAAAAAGCAGACATTTTGGTGCTTGATTTTGGCTCACAATACACCCAACTCATCGCAAGAAGACTAAGAGAACAAGGCGTGTATGCTGAAATTTTGCCCTTTAATGTGAGTTTAGAAGATATAAAAGCAAAAGAGCCAAAGGGCATTATTTTAAGCGGAGGACCAGCAAGCGTGTATGCAAATGATGCGTATTTTTGCGATAAGGGCGTGTTTGAGCTTGGCTTACCTGTGCTTGGAATTTGTTATGGTATGCAACTTATGGCACATCATTTTAACTCAAGCGTTGCTCCTGCTGGGCATAAAGAGTATGGAAAGGCTCATATTGACATCATCAAGGATAATGCTTTATTTAAAAATTTACCTAAAAAACAAATCGTTTGGATGAGTCATTCTGATAAGGTAGAAAACCTCCCTGCTGGCTTTGAAGTGCTTGCTACGAGTGAAAATAGCCCATTTTGCGTTTTTGGCGATGAAAAAAGAAGATTTTATGCCTTGCAGTTTCACCCTGAAGTGCAACACAGCGAATTTGGTAAAAGCATACTTAAAAATTTTGCTAAATACGCTTGTGAGTGTGAAAGCATATGGAATATGGGAAGCTTTGCAAAAACTCAAACTCAAAAGATCAAAGAAGAAGTTAAAAACGATAAGGTGCTTTGTGCAGTAAGTGGGGGCGTGGATAGTTCTGTGGTGGCTGCTTTGCTTGCAAGTGCGATTAAGGATCAGCTCATCGTTGTTTTTGTGGATAATGGACTTTTAAGAAGTGGGGAAAAAGAACAAGTTGAGGCTATGTTTAAAAGGCTTGGAATCGATCTTATCAGCATAGATGCAAGCAAGCTTTTTTTAGAACGTTTAAAAGGCGTGCTTGATCCAGAAGCTAAAAGAAAGATCATAGGCAACACTTTCATAGAAGTCTTTGAAGCAGAAGCCTTAAAACACAAAGATGTAAAATACCTCGCTCAAGGCACACTTTATACTGACATCATAGAAAGTTCTGTCATAGGAGCGTCAAAAACCATAAAATCACACCACAATGTAGGCGGCTTACCTGAGAAAATGAATTTAAAACTCATCGAGCCTTTAAAAGAAATCTTTAAAGATGAAGTGCGCGCCTTAGGACTTGAGCTAGGACTAAGTAAGGATATAGTCTATCGTCACCCTTTTCCAGGACCAGGACTTGCTATACGCATAATGGGCGAGGTAAATGAGCCAAGCTTAGAGCTTTTAAGAAAGGCTGATGTGATTTTACAAGATGAGCTTAGAGCAAGTGGCTGGTATGATAAAACCTGGCAAGCTTTTTGCGTGCTTTTGAATGTAAAAAGTGTGGGCGTAATGGGCGATAACCGCACCTATGATAATGCAGTGTGTGTAAGGGTGGTAAATGCAAGCGATGGCATGACAGCTACTTTTGCACATTTACCTTATGAATTGCTAGAAAATATAAGCCGTCGTATCATCAACGAGGTAGAGGGTATAAACCGCGTAGTCTATGATATAAGCTCAAAACCACCTGCGACTATAGAGTGGGAGTAAGAGAGGTATTTTGTCTTTAGTGAAGCTAAAATTTATCAATTTTATGAGAGGAATGCGAGCTGAAAAGAGCATTCCTTTACTGCGATGTAGGGTAAAGCTTTGCTTTTTAATTTTCCTCAAATGCTTTTTTTCATCGTCTTATGCCTTGCAATGACAAAGATAAGGCTAAATTTGCTTTTTTGTTTTAAAGTCTTGCAAATAAGTTCTTGCAAAACAAGTCCCAATCCACAAGTTGAGTTATATAATCGCCCCACCACTGCATAAGCTCTTGCTTTTCTTTTTGGAAAAGGGCGTGGTTATAGCTTGCTTTGACTTGATTTTTTTCTTTATGAGCGAGGCAAAGCTCGATTATATCGCTATTTATCTTATGAATTTGTCGTTTTTCGTGGCAGATCGTGCTAAATGTGCTTCTTAAACCATGCACGCTAAGCTCATCATTTGAGTAATCAAGCGCCCTTAGCACCATTCTCATACTACTTTCGCCAATGAATTGATCTTTTGTTTTTGTGCTGTGAAAAACGGCTTCGCGTTTAGGAATTTGTGTGTTTTTATAAAGTGTTAAAAGCTCTATAATTTGTGTGCTTAAGGGTAAGATGAGCATGCGTTTGGCTTTCATTTTATGCTGTGGGATAATCCAAATTTGACGTTTTAGATCAAGCTCGCTCCATAAACAAGTCCTGATATTAAAGCTTCTTTGAGCGGTAAGCAAAGTCATGATGAGGGCTATTTTAAGGCTTAATTTTCCTTGATATGAGGCTATTTTTTGGAGCAAAATGCTTAGATTTTTTTCATCATAAAAGCTTGGGTGGTGCTTTGTGGGTTTTTTGATGATAAGTTCTTTTTTTAAAAGCGAATTTAAAGGGTTGGTTGTGATGAGTTTTTTAAGCTCAGCAAAGCGAAAAATTTCATTTATTATGCTAAAAAATTTATTTGCACTTTCACCCAAACCTTTTTTTCTAAGCAGTTCAAAACTTACCAAAATATCATCAATCTCAATGCTTGATATATCTTTGTCCGCAAAGATTGTAAAAGCAAAACGTTCAAGCAAACTTAAAAGCCTAGCGTGCGTTTTGGGCGCAATTTGATCTTTTTTGATAGACATTTTTTCAAGTGCGACGCTTTTAAAGCTGATTTTTTGACTCTTTTTAGCATTTTGTTGCAGTGCTGTTTTATAAGTGTAACGTTTGTATCGTGCGGCTTTGAGGCTTGTTTGTGGATATTTGCCAAGTGAAATTCTTTTAAAGCATTTGTTATTTGGACATTTAAAATTATAAAAAAATGTTTTTGTTCCACTTGGATATACACACAAAAGTAAATTATCACGATCGGCGACAAAATACCTTTTTTCCTTTGCTTTTAAGCTCTTTATCTTTTTGCAACTCAGCATTTTTTCTCCTTGAAATTTTTATTTTCAAGATCGCATTTGTTTTTGATTTTTCAAATTTTTCTTTATCGATTCTGCTAAATTTTTAGCTTTTCATTTGCTTTGAAACGAAAATAAATCCACTTAAAATCAACTCATCGATAAAACCACTCTCCCTTTTAAAAAACAAAATTAATATTCTCAATCCAACCAAACCCCTAGTTTTCCTTATTTTTTAATATTTTTTCAAACTCTCTCCTCCCAACCACCAAAATTTAATGAAACTTTAAGCTTATTTGTATATAATTTCATTTCCTTTTCAATTTTCAAGCCTAAAAACTTGAAACGAAG
>NZ_NXLK01000013.1:0-20295 GCF_005406235.1 Campylobacter sp. MIT 12-5580 | reverse complement strand
AGCCTTACTTAGCTTTTTAGCATAGGCTAAATTTGCAAAAGGATTATTAAGACTTGCTAGTCTTGAACCTATAGCCATATCATTGCTTAGATTCATTGTGGAGCTTACTGATGATGAGGCTGAGTTTGCATTGGCTTGGGAAGTGGCGTTTGAATTTAGATCGTCAACAACTCGTTTTAAAGTCGCTCCATTGTCAGCTATGCTTGCTAAGATGACTTTAGAAACGATATCATTGCTTAAAGCTGAACTCCCTAGACTATCAAAAAGTGTGCTTGCTAAGGCTCTTTCATCTTGAGAGATATTTGCCATTGTTTCAATTAAAACAGAGCTTGAATTTGCATTGTTTGGATTTTGAGTTGTATCTAGTTTATTCATCAACTCTGTAGCTTGTTGTCTGGCTTCGGTGATTTTGCTTTGTAGTCCTGAGAGTTCTGGGTCGCTAGCAACCTCTTTTTCAGCAATATCAAGCCGATCGAGAAGACTTTGATACATTTCTTTTTTAAGTTCAAATAAGGCATTTAAATCTTTTACCTTATCAGTTGCTCCACCATTAGCAAGTAAAGATTTACCATCGCTTGATAAAGAAAGGGTGTATTGTGTGAAACCTAAGTCATTTAAGTGTGTTAGACCAGCACCCATTAAATTTTCTAATCTTGAATCAATGTTTGGGATAAGGCTAGGAAAAGCTATAAGAAGGCCTACTACTTCGTTACTTGTTAATATATCATTATTGAATTTAGTATCAGTTCGTATAAGTTCATAGTTGTTTGCTGTGAAGTTATTTACATCTCTAAAACTTAAACCAAAAGCTGAATTTTGGATATTTACATCACCACTTACCTTTATCAAACCACCTCGCAAGCTTTCATCATTATACCAAATTACAGCATTATTTGTAGTTAGATTGCCTGTTATATTTAATCTCCCAGCATAGCCACCAAAGCCATCTACAATAGAGATTATACCATTTGAGCGTTGATCCTCGTTTGCGTTAAAAGCACCATTATTAATGGTAACATTTCCTGTTATATTTGCATTGTTTTGGACAAAAAATTCTGCATATTTTTTGATAGTAATATCTTGTGCATTGAGATCAAATTCTTCTCCATTACACCCTAAACAAAAGCTTCCATAATCCCCAGAAGATGGGGCAGTTCCACTTCCTAAAGTTAAAGCTGTAACACCTTTATCTGCTGAGATAACAAATTTTTTCGCACCACTATCTTCAAAACTACTATCAGACGCAAAGTCTATAGTTGTATCAGTGCCATTGTAGCTGTATTCACCTGTTCCTGTTTGTGTTTGTGTAAAATTTGAGCTAAAAGAACTAGTATCACTTATACTTACCGCACCTAAATTTGAACTTCCTAAAACAGCCAAAGTTGCTATACTTAAACAAAGTTTCTTACTCTGCACCTTTTTTAACTTCATAGTGTCTCCTTAAAGAAAAATTAAAATATCCATAAAATACTACCCCCCCCCCCCCTGAAAAAATGCTTAAATTTAATATTTTTTTAAGAAAAACTTGAATTTGAAGAGGAAATTTTAAATTAAGCATGAAACTAAATTTTATAAATTTTTATAGATTATTTGGCTTTGTTTTTTCTATAGTTTTTTTACACAATATCATTATTTAAAAAAATTTAAGCTTTTTAAGTTATACTATATAGTTGATAATATCTATTATATAAAGACTTAAATTTAAGGATATAAAGCAATGTTCTTTCAAAAAATAGCTTTAATGCACAGAAAGATAGTTTATAATGTCAATAAAATTTTAAAACCCTTTGGCTTGAGCCTGAGTGATTGGCGTGTGTTTTTGTATCTTAGCCATACAAAAAGCACTGCTTTGGTGCCAATTTGTGAATTTTATGATCTTGATAAGGCTATGCTGACAAGATCAGTTTCAAAGCTTCATAAACTAGGTTTTATAGAGTTTTTAGAAGCTGAAGATAAAAGAGAGAAGATCATTACTTTAAGTGCTAGTGGTAAGGCGATTTATTATGATATTAATTTTTGTATTAGAGAGTATGAGGCAAAAATTCTTGCTGATATAAATGCTAAGGATAAAGAATTTTTTATACAAATCATTGATAAAATCAATCAAAAATTAGAATATTAAAGGAAAGAAAATGAGCCTAAAAAGAAAATATAAGCTTTTTAACAGGGATTTTATCTGTATATTTTGGATTAATTTTTTCATTTATACTATGTTTTATATGAGCACTATTACTTGTTCTGATTATAGTTTGCTTATCTTAAAAGAAAATGCAAGTATGGCAGGGCTTGTAACTTGTGTTTTTGTTATTGGGGCTTTATTTTCAAGAATTTATTATGGTTCAATAGTTGATAGTATCAATTTTAAAAAAGCCCTACTTATCTTTTTACCTTTGCTTTTTTGTATCAATATCGCCTATTTGTTCGCTCATAGCATTTTAGCCCTTGTGCTCATTCGCTTTGTTTCAGGTGTATTTTTTGGGCTATGTTCTTGTGTTTGCGGTGCAGCTGTAGCAAGGCTTATACCAAGCAATAAAAGAGGTGTTGGCATAGGTTATTATGCTTTAAGTGCTATTTTAGCTTCTGCTTTGGGTCCATTTTTGGCTATAAAGCTTGATTCTGCTGGGGCTTTTTTTGCAAGTTTTATCCTCTGTCTTGTGTGTATAATGCTTTGTTTTATCCTTGCTTTGATCTTTCAAGTAAGGGCTAAAAAGCTTGAGTTTAAAGCTGTGCAAGGCTCTAAAATGCATATTTATAATTATATAGAAAAAAGTTGCTTAAGCCTTGCTGTGGTGGTGTTTTTAATAGGCTGTGCTTATGGGCTTATATTAGCTTTTATGAGTGTGTATTCAAAGACTTTAAATTTAAGCTTTGCAGGCTCATTTTTCTTTGGAATTTATGCCTTTGTGGCTTTGTTTTCTCGTCCTATAGCTGGGAAAATTTTTGATAAGCTTGGGGCGGATTTTGTTATCCTTCCCTCGCTTTTATTTTTCATCGCTTGTCTTGTCATCTTAGCTTATGCTCAAAACTCAGCCATGATTTTTTTATCTGCTGTGCTGTGTGCTTTAGGTTATGGTAATGCTTGTTCAGCTTGTCAATCTTTAGCCATAAAACTTGCTCCAAAGCACAAAATGGGACTGGCTACTTCAACTTATTTTATCGCTCTTGATCTTGGTATAGGCACTAGTCCTTATTTTCTAGGCATTTTAGAACCTTTTGTAGGCTTTTCGCGTCTTTATGAAATCGCTGCAGCTCTTAGCTTTGTGGCTCTTGTTGTTTATTTTTTACTCATCATGCTTAAAGAAAAAGGCTTTAAAGAAAGGCTAAGAGCTTATAAAAATCATCTTTTTGAAAGAAAATTTTAATCATTTAAAAAATAAGCAAAATTTTTTAAATTTCTCTTGACAAACACTAGGTGTAAGGTTTTATAATTTTAATATTAAAACTTTTTTGAGTTTTATAATTTTATTTTCAAAGGACAAATCATGGCAAAGAAAATCAGCTCAAAGCTTGGTGCTTTAGGTTTAGGCTTAGCTTTATCAACAAGTGCTTTAAGTGCAGCAGAAAGTCAAAAGCTTACTAAATTTGAGGATATGAAAAGCTTTAAAGGCGATGCAAAAATCTTTAGTGGAGAAGTTAAGGTTACTTTGATGTTTGGCACAAATGAAAACCGCAATGTAAGCGGAGGTTTAGTTGAGTTTAGCCCAAAGGCTAGAAGTGCTTGGCATACGCATCCAGCAGGACAAACTTTGATTATAGTAGAAGGAGAAATTTACACAGGCACAGAAAATGGCATTACGCAGATTGCTAAAAAAGGCGATGTGATAGAATGCCCAGTTGGTGTAAAACACTGGCATGGAGCGGGTGCTACGCAAAAAGGCGTTCATATCGCTTTAACGGGTGTCAAAGATGGACAAAATGTAACTTGGCTTGAAAAATTAAGCGATGAAGAATATGAAAAAGCCATCAAAAACGCTAAATAAAAAGGGCTAAAGATGAACATGAGGCTTTTGCTTATTTTTTTAGGCATTGTAAGCGTGCTTATAGCAAATCAAAACTTAGCCTTTCCAAAGGACTATAAAGAAGGCGTGCTTTATACAAGTGTGATTCGTGGGGGCGTGATCGAGGATATTTATGCACCAAAGGAGGCGATTTTAGCTTTAAAAGAGGGTAAAAACTTGCCTGATCAAACTATCATTACTATGGAAGAATATGCAAATGATGCAGGAGTAAGAGCAAGGCTTAATCGCTATATCATCATGCAAAAACAAGGCAAAGAGTGGAAATTTCAAGCTTTTAAAGCAGATAAAAGCCTTAATAGTGCTGAAAATACCACAAGGTGTTTAAATTGTCACAAAAGCATAAGTGGGGAAGATATAGTCTTTAGCCTTGAAGCGATGAAAAGCTACAAAGGGGAGTAAATGCAAAAAAGAAGGGCATTTTTTAAGCAAATAAGTGTATTGGCTCTAGCTTTTTCAAGCTTAAGCTTATATGCAGAGCAAAAAACAGCAAAGATAAAGGAGAGTATAATGAAACTTAATCAAAAAGCAAAGGCACTTTTTAATAAATTTTTTAGCTCAACACAGCTTGAGCTGGCTGAAAGTGATACTGAGTTTATGAGTGCTTTTATAAACTTTAGCCTCTCAGAAGCCTATACAACAAGCAAGCTTGATGATAAAACTAAATTCAAACTCTCATCTTAGCAGCCCTTGTGGCGAATGAGGGCTTAAGCGAGTTTAACACTTACGCAAGGGCAGCTTTAAAGGCTGGTGTGAAAGCTGAAGAGATCAAAGAAATTTTATATCAAGCTACGCCTTATGTGGGTTTTGCAAGAAGTGCAAGCTTTATCAAGCAAAGTGCAAGGCTTTTTAAGGAGCTAAACATAAAGTTAGAAGATAATAGAGGCACGACAGATGAAAAGAACCGCTTTGAAAAGGGCTTGCAAGCTCAAGTGGATATATTTGGAGAAGGTATGAGGCAAATTCCAAAAGGTATGCCTGAGGATACGCAGTTTATCCGTGCCTTTTTATCGGCAAATTGTTTTGGGGATTATTATACAAGAAAGGTGCTTGATTTAAAATTTAGAGAGCTTTTAACCTTTGTTATCTTAGCTGCTCTTGGTGGGGTGGAGCCTCAGCTAAAAGGGCATATTCAAGGCAATCTTAACATGGGAAATGATCGCTCTGTTTTAATCTCGGCTATAGCTGTCATCATTCCTTTCATAGGCTATCCAAAGACTTTAAATGCTTTTAGTGCGATTAATGAAATTGCTAAGGCTTAGAAAAAATAAAGCAGAGCTAAGCTTAAAACTCTGCTTTGATTTGCTTTAAATTTTTAAATTTTTTAAAGCTCCTTAACAGCTCTATAGGCTTCATCTATGGCTGAGTGCATGTAGGCTGAGTGTGCTGCATCTGAGTTTGCTATGCTGATATTGCCAAAGGGCTTTTTAGCTTGTGCTATGATCTTTTCATCATCTTTTTCATCTTCAAAAAGCGAATTATAAGTATAAGCATAGCAGTGCCCCCAGCGGTTAAGCACTATAGCTTGTATGTCTTTTTTGTGATTAAAGCCGCTTGCACCAAGCATGGCTTGAAGCTGATCTCTAATGATTTTTTCATGCTCATCAAAACTCATAGCATAGAGTATATTGCGTCCTATTCTTGCTCTGTCTCTTGCGTCAAGCCCAGTAAGATCAATACCTTGAGAAGAAGCTAAAGCCAAAGGCGAGCAAACCATATGCACGACTATAGGCTTTTTAGGATCTCTTGGGTGTTTATAAGCGCCAAGATCTACAGGATAATCAAGCTTCACCCTTGCATAAGGCATTTTAGGACAATACAGCTCATGCACCTTAAGCTTCATAAAGCTTTGCCAATTTCTAATGACGACTTTAGTATGTAAAAGCGAGGTTTTGACATTTTTGCTTAGGGCTTCTTTTTGAGCCTTTGGCAAGCTTGGTATGATGTAAGGTATCATGCTATTATAATTTGCCATGATGACTTTTTTAGCCTCAACCTTGTAAATTTTCTTATCTTTAGCACTGATATAAGAAACTAAGACTTTGTCTTTTTGATTTTCAACATTTAAAACCGTGCTTTTAAGTCTTAAACGCACTTTATTGCCCCTTTTATCAAGCTTTGAATAATCAAATTTTGAAGCATTCACGCTTATCATATCCTCATCTTGCTTGCTTACACTTGGGATAAGCTTTTTTACCATAAGTCTTGCTACCATGGCATTGCCATCTGGTGCGTGATAGATATAAGGCTCTTCCATTTCAGCCAAAGCTTCACCTTCTATAGGCTCTAAGTTCAAGCCATCAAAGCCGGGTAAAAAGCTATATCTTGCATCATCACAAGAAATAGCATCTATGCCTAAGGCTAAAAAGTCATCAGTCATACCCTCAAAAAAAGCTATGGCTGAAGGCTTGAGCTTGACTTGATTGATCAAAAAGTCTTTATAGCTTGTTTTTGCCATAAAATGCTCTCTTTGCTTTTTATTCATACCTTTAAGATAGTCTTTTGGCTGGGTAAAAAGAGCGATTAGGGCAAGTTTGTCTTCATTTGAGAGAGGAAATTCATTGATAAAATCCTTCATATCCTTGCCATTGTTTAATTCTTCAAGTATATCATCACAAATGACTTTTCTTGGATTGCCATTTACAACCTTTGCCTCGCCAAAATGTTCTTTAGCAAAAAATACCCCTCGACTTAAGCCTAAATTTGGATAAAAGCTTACATCAAAGCATTTTGCCAAGCCATCAACGCTGATTTTTAAAGTATCAAGCAAATGAAGCACTTCTTTTGAGTATAAGGCTTTTGGGGATTGAAAGCTTTCACTTCCTCCATAACTTATAAGCGTGCCATCTTTAAGTCTGATTTCATTGCGTCTTGCGTGTCCTCCAAAATCATCGTGATTGTCTAAGATTAGTATGCTTTTATCTTTGCCAAATTTTTCTTGATAAAAACAGGCTGCGCTTAAGCCACTAAGTCCAGCACCAACGATGACTAAATCATAATTTTGAAAAGGCTTGATACTTTTAAAATCAAAACTTTCTCCATCTCTTAGCATATGAGCAAATTCATAAGATTCGTCATTGCTACCTCTAAGTCCTTGCCAAGCTGGTGGATAATATGCCTCATCTAAGTCAAGTTCTCTTGCATTTAAAAACTGCAAAGGGCTCATACTAGCCGCTAAAGTTAAAGCTACTCCGTTTAAAAAGTCTCTTCTTAACATTTTTTGTCCTTTTTTTGTATTTCTCAAGATTATAGCTCATTATTAAAACGAGCCTAGTTTAAAAATTCATACTTTTAATATATGTTTTCAAAAAGTAACACAAAAAATTGTATTTTTTCAAATTCAGTCTTGACAAACACTAGGTGTCAGCTTTTATAATGTGCCTTATAAAATTTAAAAAGGAGAGTAAATGAAAAGACGCAGTTTTTTGCAAGGTTCTATGATCTTAGGTGTTGGTGCTTTTGTAAGTCCAATTTTAGCCAAAGAGCATAAGGGGACAAATAAGGAGGATAAAATGACGCAAGAATTAGCAAATGCAAGCACTCAAGCTTTAAACAATGCTAAGAAAAATTCTTTTGGCTTAGTTTATGAGGGAGCAATAAGTAAAAATGAAGCAAATAAGGTGCAAATTCGCCCAGTAAGCTATACCAACAAAGGCTTAAAACTGGCTGCTAATCTTTACACACCAGTAAATTTTAAGGCAAATAAAAAATACTCAGCCCTAGTTATAGCACACCCAAATGGAGGTGTAAAAGAACAAGTTGCAGGGCTTTATGCTCAAAAAATGGCTGAAAGAGGCTATATCACTTTAGCTTTTGATTCAGCCTATCAAGGAGCAAGTGAGGGCCTGCCAAGAAATGTTGATACCCCAGCAAATAGAACAGAAGACATAAGAGCTGCTCTTGATTTTTTAGAAAAACAAAGTGGAGTGGATAAAGAAAAGCTTGGCATTATAGGCATTTGCGGAGGTGGAGGCTATAGCTTAAAAGCTGCACAAAGTGATAAACGTTTTAAGGCAGTAGCGACTTTAAGCATGTTTGATACAGGTTTAGTAAGAAGAAATGGCTTTTTAGACTCTGAGCTAAACACCATACAAGAGCGTTTAGAAAAAGCAAGCAAAGCAAGGCAGGAAGAGGCTTTAACAGGAAAAGTAAGCTACACAGGCACAGCTCCTAAAAAGCTAAGTGAGGTTGAGCTAGCAAAAATTAGCACAGATTTGTATAGGGAAGGCATGGTGTATTATGGTGATACGCACGCTCATCCAAACTCAACTTTTGCTTATACGACAAGTTCCTTGCTTGATTTGATGAGCTTTAATGTGAGTGATAATATAGAGCTTTTAAATCAACCCTTACTCATGATAGTAGGCGATAAGGCTGATACTGCTTATATGAGTGAAAGAATTTTTAAGCTAGCTAGTGGCACGCAAGATAAAGAGCTTTTTAAGCTTAAAAATGCCACTCATATACAAACTTATTATAGGAGTGATTTAGTTGAAGCTGCACTTAAGAACTTTGATACATTTTTTAAGGAAAAGTTATAATACAAGCTTTTGCGTTTGAAAAACTGATTTGTTTAAAATTATATTTTGATATATCCTAACAAGCTTATTATAGCTTTTTTTAAATGATAAAGGAATTTAGCTGCTATTTTCTCACTTAAGTTCCTTTACCTTATGCCAAGTTTATCATTTTGCAGCTTTTTAAAAACTTTTAGCTATAATACAAAAAATAAAGCAAAGAAAGAAACAAACAAATGGACTTTTTTTTCGTAGAGTATAGAGATCCTATTGTAGGACTTATCATACTGACGATTTTAATTTTTGTTGTGGCTGTGGGGCATTATTTTTATAGAATTTATGCAAGTAGAGGTGAGGAAAAAGGGCTTGGGGATTTTATCAAAAAATTTGAGATAGAAAGCGAGCATAAGGCTTTACTGCGAGCATCTAGCCTTAATCTTAACTCTTTGCATTTTTTAGGTAGTGTTTTTAGCAAAAGTGGGGAATTTGAAAAAGCGGTGCAAATTTATCTCATCGCCCTTGAAAAAACGAAAAGTAAAGACGAACAAGAGCTGATTTTTTATGATTTGGCTGAGGTATATTTTAAGGCTGGTTTTTTGCAAAAAAGTGCTGAGGTATTGCTCAATGCTTTAAAAACTCGCCCGCGAAATATCAAGGCTTTAAAACTTTTAAAACTTGTATATCTAAGGCTAAGAAAGTTTGATGAGGTGCTTTATACTTTGGATAGTCTTTTTGAATTGGGACTTGAAGTAAGTAAAGAAAGGGCTTTTATCAAGGCATTAAAGCTTCAAAACTTGCCTCAAAATTTAAATCAAAAAATAGATCAAAGAGCTCAGCTTTCTTTGCAACTTGATGAGGATAATGATCTTATCAAACGTTTTGTTTTTGAGCAGTATAAAGTAAGTGCGTATGGGGATTTTAAGCTGTTTATTGATCTGCTTTATAAGAGCAAAACACCGATTTTTTTAGAAGATGAGGCGTATTTTGAGCTTTTTTGTGCTTTGGGACTTTGCAAACCAGAAAAAAAACACAAATTTAAAGATAAAAAACTTCAAATGCTTCAAATTCTAAAGGATAACGATTTTAAAGCCAAACTTAGCTTTTCTTTTGTGTGTTTGTCGTGCAAAACGACTATGCCTTTGTTTTTTTATCATTGTCCGCTTTGTTATGAGTTTGCACAATGTAAAATTTTGTATGAAGTTCGTTCAGATGAAGAAGATTGAAATTTATACAGATGGCTCTTGTCTTGAAAATCCGGGCTTTGGTGGCTGGGCGTATATACTTTGCTATAAAAAACATCAAAAAGAAGGCTTTGGGGCAAAAGCTGATACTACAAATAACCAAATGGAGCTTCAAGCGATTATTGAGGCTTTAAAAGCTTTAAAAGAACCATGTGAAATTGCTCTTTTTACGGACTCAAATTTAATGGTAAGAAGCATAAATGAATGGCTTGAAGGCTGGGTAAAAAAGGACTTTAAAGGCAAAAAAAATGTTATGCTTTGGAAAGAATACCTTACCTTAGCCAAAGATCACAAAATCAAAGCCTTTTGGATCAAAGCACACAACGGACATGAGCTTAACGAGCGTTGCGATCACTTAGCCAAAACGGCGGCTTTAACACTAAAAGAAGAGACAAAAAATTGTAACTAAAACTTGTTACAATGTGCGTTGAAAAAGAAAAAGGACAATGGAAGTGCAAATGAAAAATTTACAAGATAAGCTTGGCTATCATTTCAAAGACGAGAAGCTTTTAAAAGCAGCTTTAACGCATAAAAGCTCCAAAAAACCCTATAATAACGAAAGGCTTGAATTTCTAGGCGATGCTGTGCTTGATCTTGTTGTGGGCGAGTTCTTGTTTCATAAATTTAAAGATCAAGCTGAAGGGGATTTATCAAAACTAAGAGCCGCGCTTGTGAATGAAAAATCTTTTATGCAAATTGCCCTAAGCCTTGATCTTGGCTCATATCTTTTTATGTCAGTTGCTGAAGAAAACAATGGCGGAAGAGCTAAACCTTCCATACTTTCAGACGCTTTTGAAGCCATTATCGCAGCAATTTTTTTAGAAGCTGGTTTTTTAAAAGCAAAAGAAGTTGTTTTAGCCCTTTTAGAAAGCATTTATCCAAATATAGACGCAAAAGAACTTATTAAGGACTATAAAACCAAGCTACAAGAATTTACACAAGGTATGATGGCTCAAACACCAGAATATGAGCTTATCCGTGCCTTTGGACCAGATCATTTAAAGCAGTTTGAAATCGCTTTAAAGCTTGATAACAAAGAAGTCTCAAGAGCCACTTCAAAGAGCAAAAAAGAAGCCCAGCAGCTTGCGGCAAAAATCGCTCTTGAAAAATTAGGAGTTTTATGAATACTTTTGGCACAAGATTAAAAATCACAACTTTTGGAGAATCTCATGGCAAGGCTATAGGTTGCGTGATAGACGGCTTTCCTGCTGGCGTGCGTATAGATGAGGCATTTTTGCAAGGCGAACTTGATAAAAGAAAGCCCGGAACAAGCAAGTTTAGCACTCAAAGAAAGGAAAGTGATAAGGCTGAAATTTTAAGTGGAGTTTTTGAGGGCTTTAGCACCGGAACGCCCATAGCTGTGGTGATTTTTAATGAAAATCAGCATTCAAAGGATTATGATAATATTAAGGATTTATTTCGCCCTTCTCATGGGGATTTGAGCTATTTTGCTAAATATGGCATAAGAGATTACCGAGGTGGAGGACGTGCAAGCGCAAGAGAAAGTGCTGCAAGAGTAGCTGCAGGAGCTTTTGCACAAATGCTTTTAGCTGAGTTTAATATCAGCGTAAAATCTGGCGTATTTGCTGTAGGTAAAGTGCAAAGCGAGCTTGAAAGCAAGGATTTTGACTTTGAATTTGCAGATAAAAGTGAGATTTTTGCCCTTGATAAAGCCTTAGAAGCAAGCTTTAAAGAGCAAATCACTCAAGCTTTAAGGGCAAAAGATAGTGTTGGAGCGGCTGTTTTTACGCGTATTAGTGGCGTAAAAGCTGGACTTGGCGAACCACTTTATGATAAACTTGATAGTAAATTCGCTCACGCTTTAATGGGGATAAATGCAGTAAAAGCCGTTGAAATAGGAGCTGGTATAAGATCAAGTCAAAGCTTTGGCTCACAAAATAACGATCTCATAAAAGATCAGCAATTTTTAAGCAATCACGCAGGCGGTATTTTAGCGGGCATTAGCAGTGGAGCTGATATAGAGCTAAGGACTTATTTTAAGCCTACGCCATCGATCTTTTTAGCGCAAGAAACTATGGATAAATTTGGTAATAATACGATTTGCGAGCTTAAAGGCAGGCACGATCCTTGTGTGGGTGTGCGTGGAAGTGTAGTCTGCTCGGCTATGGCAAGGCTTGTGATCGCTGATGCTTTGCTACTTAATGCTAATGCGAGTTTAGCAAGGCTTAAAAAGGCGTATGAATGATCGTTTTAAGCACTACAGCAAGCAAAAAAGAAGCAAAGGCTTTAGGTAAGCTTTTGCTTGAAAAAAGGCTTGTTACTTGCGTTCAAAGACTTAAAATAAAAAGTATGTATCGCTGGGAAAATACACTTTGCAAAGCTAAAGAATACCTCCTTATCCTTAAAACAACAAAAGAAAATTTAAACGAGCTTGAAAGCATTGTAAAAGCAAACCATAGCTATGAAGTGCCTCAATTTGTAGCTTTAAAAGCTGATTTTATCAGTAAAGAGTATAAAAAATGGCTTGAGAAAGAGTGCAAAAGCGTTAAAAATAGCAAAAAAAATAAAGCTTAAATTTTAGGCTTTTTCTAAACACGATTTGCTTAAGCGTCTCCCAAAGAGGCTAAAAATCATATACAATTCAGTTTTTAAACAAGCTTTAAAAACAGGTATTGCAACCTATGCTCTTATATCAAGTTTTTTATCTTCTTGTAAGTTTTCAAAGAGTATTTTGAGTAAATTTAAATCATCAAATTTATCTTCTAAAAGCTTTTGAAGCACACTTAAACTTTGATCTTTATAAGTTTGATTTGAACTTTTAGCTTGTATGGGTTTAAATGTCTTTTTTATATCTTGAGTTTCTTTGCTTTGCTTGTTTGAGTTTGTGTCAGTTTGTGTTTGTGCAGGCTTTAAATTTTGAACCTTAGCTTTCATTTCTTCGTTAAGCTCAAGCCATTGCTTTTTAAATTCTTCTATGCTTAAATTTGAGTTCATTAACTCAAGTTCTTTTTTTTGATATTGCGCTAAAAGTTTGCTATCATTAGTATCAAAATCTGAATTTTCTTTAAGAAAATTACGCAAATCCCTTATTTTTTCTTCGCTTATATTTTTATCAAGCCCAGCAAGCTTGCCTCTAATGTTTGTTTCACCTACTATAAAATCATTATAATTGCTTTTAAAATATGCGTGAAAAAGCGCACTTTTATCAAAAAACCCATCTTCATCTTTATATCTTAAAATTGCTTTCATATCCCCAAAACTTATATCATAATCAGGTAAATTATAAAGCTCTTGTCTTTTTTGAAAATCTATGGCATTGTCAAAAAACTCATTATGAATTGCTCCTTTAAAATCAAGGTTATTAAGCTGTTCATGAGTATATTTTTGTGTCAAGTTTCCCATAAGCTCTTCAAAAGCCTTATACGCCTTTGTAAAACTTTCAGTCCAATCAATGCTTGTATAATCCGCCGTAAGTATCAAATTAACTTCTCTTGCCTCAAATAGCTCAAATTCTTTAGAATGTATCTTAAAGCTTTTTGGTATGCCAGTGTTTTCGTTAAAATCGCTCGTAAAAAAGCCCTCGCTATCAACACCATAGCCAAGCAGTTTAGATACTGCTTCACTTTTATCCTTAACAAGGTTTAAGTTAGAACTTTTTGCAGTCTTGAAAAGCTCGTTAGCCTTTTGCAAAGAACTTAAATTTTTAGACTTATATACATTTTTTGATACGCCTTCAAAATTTGCATAAGAGCTTGAGTATATAGAATTTATCATTTATAACCTTTATTAATCACAACAAAAATAAATTAAGTGATAAGCTCATTTAGCACTAAATCGGCTTAGATTTAAAAAGTTTTAGTTTGGCATTTTAAAAGGTAAAAACAAATTCTAATTTATGCTCTTATATCAAGTTTTTTATCTTCTTGTAAGTTTTCAAAGAGTATTTTGAGTAAATTTAAATCATCAAATTTATCTTGCAAGAGCTTTTGAAGCACACTCAAACTTTGATCTTTATAAGTTTGATTTGAGCTTTTAGCTTGTATGGGTTTAAATGAAGAGGTATCAGCATGCGTGATGTCTTGAGTTGAGATTGGATCTAGGCTTGATGAAATGCTTGTTTCTTTTGATAACTGCTTTGCTTTTTCCCAGTGTTCTTTAAAGTCTAATTCTGCTTGAGCGAAAAAAATTCTCTTTTTGTTTATCGCTTATTTCGCCTCAAATTTTTGCATATTCTTGCACACTTGTCAGTGTTTTTAAAAGCGTATCTTGTTCTTTTTCAAGATCAAAAGAGTTTTTATCTAAAGTGCCATAAATCTTTTTTTCCGCAGTTACTGCATTAAGTAGATCTTGTTCTTGCTTGCTTAAAGTCCCATCCCACATTTTTTGCCATATGCTATTTTGAGCCACTTTAACCTCAGGTGCTTGATCCATAATCTCAAAAAGTCTATGTTTTTTCTCCATATCCGACATATTTTTAAAATCATCAATATGCAGTCTTTTTGTGTATGCTTTGCTTGGATCATAAACACTAAAATCATCAGTTTTAGCGCCTTTTTCTTGAATGGGAGTATCATTGTTGAGCAGTTTTTCTGCATTTGAGTATATATGCGTTTGTCTTGTGTGGCTGATGCTGTAGTTTGCTGTGTTTATCATCGTTGTTCCTTGTTTTGTGTTATTTAAATAATAATATAGTTTTTTAAAAGTAAAATTATCTCTTGTCTTTTGCTAAATTCATCTAAAACTAGATCGGCTTAGCTTGAGAAAAAGTTAAGACTATTGTATAAGTTTTTTTGAGAGTTATTTTAAATAAGTGCCACTATGCAAGCTCAAGCTAATCTTTTTAGCGTTTGAGCCAAATTCTAGCTTTTTCTTTTAGCTTTTTGATATCACTTGAAGCATAATAGCTTACTTTTGTTTTTTTGTTTTTTCTTTTGAGTTGGAATTTGCGTTCAAGTTGATCAGCAAGGGCTTGTCCTGAGTGAATCAGCAAGGTATCTTCTCCAAAATACTCTTGCAAGGGTTTTGCAAGTAGTGGAAAATGAGTGCAGCCAAGTATCAAGGCTTTTGGCTTGCTTTGTAAAGAAGAAAAATAGTATTCAAAAGCACTTTCAACGACTTTTCCTTCAAAAATTCCCTCCTCAACCATAGGCACAAAAAGCCCTGTAGCTAGAGCTTTGATATGAGAAAAGCCTAATTTTTCGAGGCGATTTTGATAGCGTTTGGATTTTATCGTCGCTTGAGTAGCGATGATAAGAATTTCATCATTTTTGTTTTGCAAAGTCCTAGATACCGCACTTACACCAGCATCAATAACACCAAAAATAGGCATTTTAGTCCTTGCTCTAAGTTCTTTTAAGGCATACGCACTTACTGTGTTGCAAGCAATGATAAGCATATCGAGGTTAAAAGGTTCAAAAAAATCCAAAGCCTCCAAAGAAAAACGCACTATAGTTTCTTTATCTTTCACTCCGTAAGGCACGCGTGCTGTATCGCCATAATACACCACTTCATCAAAAAACCTCGCCTCGAGCAAAGGTTTTAACACGCTCAAGCCACCAATCCCGCTGTCAAATACACCTATTCTCATTTTTGCCTCATTTTATATATCGTCTCGCACCTAAGTATTTAGGCTTCCAATAACTACTATTTAACGAACCCTCTCGTGCCCCACCGCGAGGTGAGAGATGGATAAAATTATTGTTTTTCACATAAATTCCCACATGCAAGCCATTTGGTCCCCTGCCTGTCCTAAAAAACACCAAATCCCCAGCTCTTAAGTTCTTGCGTGAAATTTTTTGTCCGCTTTTCATTTGTAAAGCGGTTGTTCGTGGAATTTGAGTGCGAAAGTGTTGTGAAAGCACACTTTGAGTAAAGCCAGAGCAATCTGCACCCTTTTTACTTACCCCACCCAAACGATACGGCGTTCTTTGCCATTCTTTACGAATGCTTTCAAGCTTTGAAGGCGTGGCATTAACACCTCTTTGTGTTTTATATGATGAATGAGAGCTAAAACAAGCTGATATAAAAAAGCTTAAGCTTACAATAAAAATAAATTGTAAAATTTTCATCACTTCCCTTAACAATACGCCCGAAAATTTAAGGCTTTGCAAAAAATCTCAAATAAACAAAGCCAAAAATTCCAGAACACAAAGATGCTAAAAGTATGGCAAAATTATCTGCATAATTAAAAATATCGCTTACCTCATACGCAAGCCCATCGATAAACAAACTCATCGTAAAGCCAATGCCCGTAAGTATGCAAACCCCATAAAGCTGTTTAAAAGTCGCTCCTTCTGGGAGTTTGGTAAGTTTAAGCTTGATACTAAAGTAACTAAATGCAAATACACCGACTTGTTTTCCTACAAAAAGCCCTAAAAATATACCCAAGCTTACGCCTGAAAAAAAGCTTGAAAAATCAATCTTTGATAAATTCACTCCAGCATTTGCAAAAGCAAATAAAGGCAAGATCACAAAACCCAACCACGCTTTTAAACCTTCATAAATTTCTTCTAAGAAAGGCTCACCATCTTTGGTGTATAAAGGGATAAAAAATGCCGTAACCAAGCCAGCTAAAGTTGCATGAACGCCGCTTTTTAGCACGCTTATCCAAAGGATTAAAGAGCAGATAAAATAAAAAGATTTGCGTGTGATTTTAAGTAAATTTAAGACAAGTAAAGCACAAATAGTAAGCATGGCAATCACAAGAGCAAAAACTGAAAGCTTACTTGTATAAAAAATCGCGATGATTAAGATCGCCCCAACATCATCAAAAATAGCTAGGCTTAATAAAAAAATCTTAAGGCTTGCTGGCAAATGCTTACCGCACATCAAAAGTATAGCAAGAGCAAATGCCGTATCAGTAGCCGTTGGTATCGCCCAACCCCTTAAAGTATAAGGATTGTTAAAATTAATCAAGGCAAAGATGAGCGCTGGAACGATGATCCCGCCTATCGCACCAAATAAAGGCAGGGTAATATTTTTTGGATTTTTAAAATCGCCTTGCGTAAATTCCTTTTTTAACTCAAGTCCTATAGAAAAGAAAAAAATTGCGATAAGCCCATCATTAATCCACAGCAAAAAAGGCTTAAAAAGCCCAAATTCTCCAGCCTTAAAACCAACCTCAAGGCTGAGAAAATTCTTATATGCTCCTTGATATGAGCCATTTTCTATCCACAACGCAAGCAAGGTTGCGATGATGAGTAAAATTCCGGCAAAAGCTTCATTTTTAACAAAGTTTTTAAGCGCTTGCAAGTTTGTCCTTTTTCTCAGTCTTGATACATTTAAGATAAATATAAGCAACTAAAGCACTCACAAAGCTTGCAAGCAAGATAGCTAAGCGATCGGCATGTTCAAAGGCATTCACATTTTCAGCATACGCAAGCCCATCGATAAACAAACTCATCGTAAAGCCAATGCCCGCGAGTATGCAAATTCCATAAAATTGAGTATAGCCTACATTTTGTGGCAATGTGGCGATTTTAAGCTTGATACTGATAAAGCTAAATAAAAACACGCCGATTTGTTTTCCTGCAAAAAGTCCTAAAAATATACCTAAGCTTACCGGTGATAAAAGGGCTGAAAATTCCATATCACGCAAGTCAATACCAGCATTTGCAAAAGCAAATAAAGGCAAGATGAAAAAGATCACCCAAGGATCAAGATCGTGATAAAGTTGTTTTAAAAAAGGCTCGCCATTTTTTCTTTCCACAGGGATAAAAAGCGCCACGATAACACCAGCTAAAGTCGCATGAACGCCACTTTCAAGCATAGCTATCCATAAAATCACACCCACGATAAAATAAAAAGGCAATTTACTCACGCGTAAGTAATTTAATATAAAAAGTGCTAACACACAAGCCATACACACAAAAATCGCTAAGCTTGAAAGCTCGCTTGTATAAAACAAAGCGATGATAACAATCGCACCAAGATCATCAAAAATCGCCAAAGAAAGCAAAAAAAGCTTTAAACTTGCTGGGACTTTGTTACCCAAAAGCATTAAAATTCCTACCGCAAAAGCTATATCAGTAGCTGTTGGTATCGCCCAGCCTTTCATTGCAAACGCGTCATTGTAATTAATCGCCCAAAAGATTAAAGCCGGCACTATCATACCACCTAAAGCGCCAAATATAGGCAGTGAAACAGCCTTGATATGTCGCAGCTGTCCTCTTAAAATTTCATATTTAAGCTCAAGTCCTATACAGAGGAAAAAAATCGCGATAAGCCCGTCATTAATCCAGTGAAGCAGAGTTTTAGAGATAGTAAAGTCATTTACAGAAAAACTTACTTTAACATACAAAAAGTCCTCATAAATAGCACTAAATATGGTATTTTGGCACACAAGAGCAAAAAGTGTGCAAGCGATGAGTAAAAATCCCGGAAAAGATTCGTTTTTTACAAGTCTTTTGATATTTTTCATTATGGTGCTTATCTTTCTTAAATTTTTAGAGTTTTTTGCAAAGACAAAATTTCAAGGTATTTTACTTAAAAAAAGTTAAATTTTTGTTTTAAAATGCAATGAAATAAAGAATTATATAAAAAATGTGTAAGAATTTGCAATAAAAAACTAAAGCCCTGCCTAAAGCAAAGCTTTAGTTTGATTTACGCATAAATATCAAGTGCGTTACTTGAGCTTGTGGTGCTTGAGCTTGCTTCAGTAGTGCTTGCGACGAGCTGGGCTATCATTTCTTCATTGCTTTGCACAGCTTTTTGTAAGGCTGAAGTGCTTGTAGCAACGAGCAAAGAGGCGTTACCATAAGTTGAATCTTGGATCATCTTCTCTCCTTTTTTATAAATTTGCAAAGATTATATCGTCAAATTCTAAATAAAACTTAGAGTAAAAGTGCAAAAAATACGCATTTTAGGAATTTTTTTGTATTTTTTATGATACAATGCATTCGCTTTGATTTAAAATTTAAAGGAGTTTTTATGAAGCTAGTTAAACTAAGTCTTGCCGCAGCTTTAGCTGCAGGTTCGTTTTCAGCACTTAATGCGATCTCTTTAGAAGATGCGATTAAGAATGTTGATTTTTCAGGTCAGTTAAGATACCGCTACGATACAGGTAGATGGGACGGCTCTAAAAACAATGCTGGCATTAGCGCTCAAGGAAATATCGGCGGGCAACAAGACCACAAAATAAGAGCAAGGTTGGGTGCTAAAGCTGATATTGGTGATGGTTTTAAGGTATTTGGACAAGTTCAATACGGACCAGATAATAATGGTGGCTATGGAGCTGGTAGCACAACGGCTACAAACAGAACTTTTGATCTTCGCCAAGCATATTTGCAATATGATCTTGCTGATTATGCAACAAGTTTCACCTGGGGTAAGCAAGAATTTACGTCCATTTGGACTGATGATATTTCTTCAATGTCAGCTAGAGCAACTTACACAGGTATTGAAGGTTTGACTTTAACCGCTTTTGCTGTGGATAGTTTTGAACTGGATAGTGATAGACCTTTTTACGATATAGATGATTATACTAATGCTACAACAACAGCAAATTCAGTTGGTGATTTTCTCTTTAGACAAAATTTCTATGGCGCAGCTGCTATTGGCTCTTATGATCTAGGTGGTTCTAGCCTTGATACACAACTTTGGTTAGGTTATCTTAACAAAAGAGCGTTTTTCTATGCTCTTGATGTGGTGTATGGTTTAGATATTGATCAAGACTTAAACTATGCGTTGCAATTAAGCTATTTGGGTAACTCTGTTGATTCTGCTTTAAAAGATAAGGTGCATAGTTCAAATTTAGGCAATATGGATCCTGAAAGTAGATTAGGAACTACTGCTAATGGGGCTAATGAAACACTCATCGCAAACGGAAATTTGATCAACTTAATGGGAACTTTAAAAGGCTATGGCTTTGATGGTTCTTTAGGTGGGGTTTTATATGGTAAAAAAGGTAAATTTACCATCAATAGACTTGATGATAGCTTCCTTGCTGGCGGTAGAGAAATCTTTTATGTAAAAGGTTCAAATATCATGAACAGCTTTGGACAAAATACTTTTGGTTATGTAAAAGCTGGCTATACCCTTCCTTCTGATTTAAGACTTGGCGTGCAATTTGTGTATGGTTCAACTCAAGCTGGAGATAGAAATATAGGCAATGCTGAGTATTACGGCGGTGGCGATAAAATGGAAGCTGTTGTAGAGGCAAGCTATAATTATAGCAAAAACCTCAATTTCTTGCTTTGGTATTCTTATCTTGACTGGAAAAGCGATAAAGGCGTAGAATCAGCTAATGGTGCCTATGAAGATGCTAAAAACACCAAAGACACTGTGAGATTCCAAGCAATTTATAAATTCTAAATTTCACACAAAAAGAGGCTTTATGCCTCTTTGTTTTCTTTAAATAGTGCTTTAAAATATTTTTTTATTTTTGCTTTAAAAACTTTTTCTTTGCTTCAAAACGACTTGATATGCTTTATAATCCATACTTTCTTAAAATTTAAAATATAATCTCTCCTCCCAACCACCAAAATTTAATGAAACTTTAAGCTTATTTGTATATAATTTCATTTCCTTTTCAATTTTCAAGCCTAAAAACTTGAAACGAAG
>NZ_NXLK01000012.1:0-40035 GCF_005406235.1 Campylobacter sp. MIT 12-5580 | reverse complement strand
TGCAGGTATTACTCAAATCAATGAAAGTGTAGCTCATATAGAAAGTGTAACTCAAGATAATGTGAAGATTGCTAATGATAGTTCTGTGATTTCTGATACTGTTAATAGTATTGCAAAAAATATTCTTGAAGATGCTCGGAAGAAGAAGTTTTAATGAAAATTTATGAAGTTTTAAATCAAAATAAAAGAGGCATGGGGTATTTTAGAAGCTCTTGGAATATACACGCTTTTATACAGATGAGTTATACAAGTGGAATTTATACACTATATGAGGTGCGTGATACAGAGCTTTTCAAAAGCCCTTTTGAATTTAGTCAAGAAGATATTGACGCGAGTGATTGGCAAGTAGATAATCTTTGCGCCTTAGAATCAAAACTTTTAAGCATACAAGAAGCAAACAAAAACAAAGCTTCTTGATTCATTCCTCGTAAGATAACACAAAACAAGTAGCTATAAACTTAGCCTCCAGTTTGATAAAAAGCCCTTGTTGAGCGTTCGTTATCTTTAATGCTCCATTTGTTCTTTTCTGGCTTGTTTTCAATCACGCTTTGAAGTATCTTACTTGCTGCGTCTATATCGCCTTGTTTTACAGCCTTTCTTATGCTTAAAGCCTCATCAAAATAAAGACAAGGCACAAGCAAGCCATCAGCCGTCAAGCGGATACGATTGCAAGTATCGCAAAACTCATGACTATGTGGATCGATGATGCCAAAGGTATAATCATCTGCTTTGTATAAGCTTACCGGAGCATTTAAACTTTTTTCTAGGGCTTGTATTGCATACTTTTGACTGATAAGATTTAAAATTTCATCTGCTTTTAAGCCTTGAAGCTGTCCGTAAGCGTGGGTATTTTCCATAAATTCTATAAAGCGAATTTGGATATTTTTAGCCTTTGCAAACTCGAGCAAATCACATATTTCATCATCATTAAGCCCTTTTAAAGCAACGCAGTTAAGCTTGACTAAAAAGCCCTCACTTAAAGCAGCGTTAATGCCTTGCATAACATCTTTTAAAATGTCTTTTTGAGAAATTTTTATAAGTTTTTTTGCATGAAGAGAGTCTAAAGAGATATTTACCCTTTTTAGTCCAGCTTCTTTTAAAAGCTTTGCTTGATTTTGAAGCAAAAAGCCATTTGTAGTTAAGGCTAGATCAATGCTATTTTTGTACTCAAAAATCATTTTTATAAATTTGTGTAAATCTTTTCTTAAAAGTGGCTCACCCCCTGTGATCCTAATCTTTCTCACCCCAGCATCAATGGCAACTTTAACAAATAAAAAAAGCTCATCAAAACTAAGTAAATTTTCATTAATCTTTTCATCAAAAGGGATTTTTGGCATACAATACAAACAGCGAAAATTGCAATTTTGCGTTACTGAAATGCGTAAATAATCAATCACCCTATCATAACGATCAACAAGCATTAATCAACCATCTTTTTCATCTTTAGCGTAAATTCAACGCTTCCTGTGGGAATTCTTAAATCTTTTGAGATTTGTTCTATACTTTTGCCTTCCTTAAACAAATCAACGATTTTTTGCTCTTCGTTTTCATAATTTGGCGTAAGCTTTGAGATATTTTGCGTTTTTTGCTCAAGATGAGAGAGTCTATTTTCTTGCTCATTTTGAAACTCTTCTATCACGCTTTCAAAGCCCTTCAAGCTCTTGAGTATAGGCACGATCTTGCTATTGACTTCTTTATTAAGCAAAAGATTGATCTCATCTTTTAAATCATCTGAATTTTGTAAATTTACACTTTGTATATCAGCTTTTGCCTCAAGTTCTTTGCGTAAATAGTGCATATTTTTACTCAGCTCTTCCACTGCTTTTTCAAGCTTTATAATCTTAAGTGAATTTTCCTTGTCCTTGATAAAAATATAAGCCACTAAGGCAATTTGTAAAATCACTATAAAAATGAGATAAAGTAACTCATCACTCATTTTCTTTTCCTTTCATTTCTTTGATAAGCTCTCTTTGTGTCTGTGCCACAAAAGCATCATAAAGTGTTTTATCTTCACTTTTGATCTTAATAATACTCGCCGTTTTTTCATCTAAAGCCTTGATGAAAAAGGCTATCTCTTTGTTATTTATCTTTAATCTAGCATAATATACTTGATTTTGAACTAAATTTGTGTCTAAAAATTCAAGATTTTCATAATGCACGCCTGAAATATGAGCTTTATTTTGAAGCGCGATTAAAAGCTGCTTGTCTTTTAACTCAAGTCTTGCTATATCTTCTTTTATGCTAATAAGCATATCAAAAAGCAATTCTTCACTTTCGCTCAATTCTATTTTTTGGGCAAGTTTTTTAAATCTCATAATTTGAGCGTTTGAATTAAGACTGATAAATTCTTCATTAAAACGCATATCATCAAGAGTACTTTCTTCAAATTCAATTCTTAAAGCTGTTTTAAAAAAACTTACCATATCAAATCAACCCAAATAAAAATTAAAAAAATGATACTTAAATATCCATTTAAAGTAAAAAAAGCCCTATCAATATGAGCAAAATTCTTACGCACAATCTTTTGCTCGAAAAACAAAATCACCGCACAAACAAGCACCCCAAAAAAAGCCACAAAAGAAAGTCCAGCCTGCCAAGCAAACAAAAACCAAAACAACACTGCCAAAAAATGGCAAAATGCCGAAGCAAACAAAGTCGCCTTTGTGCCAAATTTAGACGGCACAGAATGAAGCCCTTTAAGCTTATCATACTCCATATCTTGCAAGCTATAAAGCAGATCAAACCCGGCCGTCCAAAACATCACCCCAAGACACAAAATCACACTATAAAGCTCTATCTTACCAAGCACAATCACACTTCCAGCAATAGGTGCAAGTCCCAAACAAAAACCTAAAACCAAGTGAGCCAAAGATGAAAAACGTTTAAAAGTCGAATACAAGCCAAGTATAAGCAATATAGGAAAAGAAAGCACAAAAGCTAGGGTATTGATAAAAAAAGACGCTAGCACAAAAACAAAGGCATTAAGCAAGATAAAGCCCAGCACGCTTTTTCTATCTATCTTGCCACTGATATTTGGGCGATCTTTGCAACGAGGATTATCCTTATCAATATCCTCATCTAAAAAGCGGTTCATCGCCATAGCAAAATTTCTTGCACTCACCGCACAGATTATGCCTAAAAATAGCACCTTAAAGCCAAACCAAACGCTTTGAGTTTCAAGCTTTGAAGCTACCATCATAGAAATAAACAAAAAAGGTAAAGCAAAGATAGAATGCTTAAAAACAACAAGCTCTAAAAGAGTGTTAAGTTTTGTATAAAATGTTTTCATTATTTTTACTCTTTAGTAAATTTTTGTTATGATTTTACTAAAAAAACTTTAAATTTAAGGAAAAACTCGCTTATGTTTTTTGAATTTGCACTCATTGGCTGCACAGCTTGTGGTAAAAGCGAGCTTGCTTCAAGGCTAGCTGCTGAATTTAACGCCTTTATCTTGAGTCTTGATAGCTTGTGTGTGTATAAAGAGATCAATATCGCTTCGGCTAAGCCTGATGATACACAGCTTATTGATTATTTTGGGATCGATCTTTTAAGCGTAGATGAAGCCTTTAATGTGGCTTTGTTTTTCAAAGAGTATGAAAGAGCTAAAAACGCAGCTTTAAAGGCAAATAAGCCTCTTATTATCGTGGGTGGGACGAGTTTTTACTTAAAGGCTTTAATGAGTGGCTTAAGTAAAGAGGTGCCTGCGCTTTTGCATTATGAGCTTGATAATGAAGCCATTTACACCCTTGTAAAACGTATAGATAAAGAAGTAAAGATAGAAAAAAACGATACTTATCGCTTAAGAAAATGGCTTGATATTTATGAGTTTAGCAAAGAGGTACCAAGTGAATTTTTAAAACGCACCTTAAAGCCAGCTTTGATTAAAAAGCTTGATATCTTTGAGCTGGTGTGTGATAAAGAGCTTTTAAGACAAAGGATAGCCAAAAGAACAAAGGCTATGCTTGAAAAGGGCTTGCTTGAAGAGGCGAGGTATTTATTTACGCATTTTGATACAAGTTTAAAGCCTTTAAATTCCATAGGCTTAAAAGAGTGTAAAGCTTATCTTGATGGTGAAATTTCACTTCATGAGCTTGAAACACTCATCACAACGCACACAGCCCAGCTTGCTAAACGACAAAGAACTTTTAACAAAGGTTTTGATAAGTTTAGCCTTGAGCAAAGCAAGGCGTATGATGAGCTTCAAGGTTTTATGCAAGCAAAATTAAACCAAATGTAAAACCTTACAAAATTTACTCTTCTTTAAGCTTATTGAGCCCATATTTTCTTACTCTAAGCTGAGTGCGGTAAGCCTGATATGGCAAAGAAAGCATTTTTCCTTCTTTCCTTCGCCAATATGCCTTAAAAGCTATCTTTCTTAGCTCAAAACCAAGATTGTGTTCTTCAAGTTTTCTTTTTTTCAAGCCTGTTTTATCGTGTTCGTATCTTTTAATCGCTTGAAAAATCACAAAAGGCATTTGAAGATAACCCAAGAAAGACTTTGTACATTGTATCATCAAAAAAGCGATTTCATCAGTATAAGGCTCTTGAAGCTCTAAAGCTTCTTGTAAATTTTTATATTCAGCATAAAGTTCGTCTTTAAAAATCGGTGTTTGTAAGGCATATCGCCACCATATCTCGCCTAAAAACTCGCCTTTTTCATTGATATAATTATGTGGTGCAAACCAAGCCTTATGCTCGTTTGTAAAGTGTAAAATGATAGGATTTTTTAAAGCAAAATTAAGCTCTTTTCGCGAGTAATCCACATCAAATTTCTTTCTTTCATCATTTGCTCTAACAAAAGAATATGAATGCACGAAGATATTGTATTCATAAGGAAGCTTAAGCACCTTTTGTCCTTGCACCAAAGCATTTAATATATCTTGATCATGGGCTTTTAAATCATAATTTGGCATAAGTTCTAGGCATTTTTGCTCCAGATTTTCTTTCCTAAATTCCTCAAGATTAATTAACATACAACCACCATTAAAATAAGTCTTGCAAAAGGCTATATCTTTATACTCTAAGTTTAAGCTTTTTAAAATTCTCTTGCTCTGTGTTCTCTCATCATAAACAGCTGCTAAAACTTTATCTTGTAAATCTAAAGCAAATAAAGCCCTTAAATCTCCCAAAACAAGCATATCCACATCAAGATACAAACAAGTTTTAACACTTGTATCTAAAAGAGAAGCAAGTTTGAGCCGAAAATAAGTCGTATGATTTGCCCCAAGTTTTGGCAAGTCCTTAAAAATGCTATCATCAAGCTGATGAATGTGTATAGAGCAAGGATAAAGGGCACTTAACTCTTTTTCAAGAGCATAAAAGCGATCTATGGTGTTTTGGCTAAAATCATTTGTAAGTATGTGAAAGTGATATTTGAGTTTTTCTTGTGAATTTAAATTATCATCAAATGCTTTATAAGTTAAAGCCCCCCCCCCACTCGCTTACATTGTTAGTCTTGGTGTTTTTGATGATAGAATATATCATCACCGCTGTGTATTTTGCATACTTTTCGTCTGAATTAAAAACGATGTGAAACATTGTTTCTCCTTTGTTAAAGTGTTAATTTGTATTTAAAATATTCATTTTTTCACGGCATAAATTCTGCCAATTCGAACTTGTATTAATATCAAGGCATTGTGTAAGGCTTGTTCTTTGGGCATTTAAATTTTGTGTTTTTTCAAAAATTTCAGCTTGTATATAAAAAGCCCTTGCTCTTTGTTCAGCATCTAAGTTAAGCTTTATCAAATCCGTTAAAACAGCCAAAGCTTCACTAAAATTTCCACTTTTGTTTAAAGCATCAAGATACATAAACTCAAGCTCTGGACTATATACATTTACCCCTTTTAAATTTTGAAAATCAATTGCCTTTGGTGCATAATGAAGTATGCTCGTAGTGAGGTTTTGCTCATTACAATAAAGTAAAAACTCATGATATAGCTCAACCATTTTAAAGTTCATCTCAAAACGTTCAAGAGCTTCAAGACTCTTAATCGCGGCATTATAATCATCTTGTCTAAGCTGGGCTAAAAATTTAAAATAATACGCATTAAACCGCTCTTCATCGCTTTTCATCGTCCTTGAATCAATCACGCCATTTGCCAAAGCGATAGTATTTGCATAATTTTTAGCATTAAGCTCTAATTCGCTTTTTTCCAAATCATAATAAATGCTGTCTTCTTGCCTATTTTTGTCAATATATTCTTCAGCTAAAGAAACTTGTAAATTTCTTTTTAAGCACGCGAGCATAGCTTTTTTGTTATTGATTTTCTGTCCTATTTCATACTCTTTATAGGCTTGAAAAAGGCTTGTTGCCTCAGAGCAATTATCCACCCTTAAGTCTTCATTGAGCCTTGAAATAGCCGCTCTTTCAAGCAAATTTTTCATCTCAGGGTTATTGTATCGTTCTATCTCATCTTTATAATCAAGCACGGCTTGGGTATTGTTCTCATCAAAATACAATTTTACATCATAAAGAAGAGCTTTAGCAGCGATTTCATTAGCGTATTCTTTCATCAAGCTTTGATATTTTTCGTGTAAAAAGCTTGAATTTCCATCTTTTAAATCAAAAAAGATTCGATCCGCTGCTTCTTTTACTAAAGCCAAATGCTCCCCATCGCCAAATTCATCTGTATATAAGTCAAGATAACGCTTGGCTTTTTGATATTCATTTGTTTTACTTAGCGCAAGGGCAAGGTTTTTAAGCACTTCTTCGTATTCTTCATCGCTTCTATTTAAGCTATTAAATACTCTTTCATAAATCATCGCACTTATTTGAGGATTGTTTTTATCATACAAAAGCTTTGCAAGCTCTAAAGAAAGGGCTTTATTTTGGATAAAAGAATTTGCATTTGCGTTTGTAATGGTGTTGATAAGATTTAAGGCTTGATTTGTATCATCTGCGATAAGTGCAAGTCTAGCTAAAGAAAGCCCAGCTCTTGCGGCTATATCAACATTTTGTGTTCTGTAATAAAGATCATTAAAGATAATTTGGGCTTTTGCTCTATCACCAAGATTAAGCAAATAATCTGCATAATCAAGCAAAGCAAGCTGAGCAAAGTAATTCTCAGGGTATTCATTGCTTAAAATTTCAACCACATATTCCATATTTGCTCGCTGTTCTAGTGCCATATACGCTCGCATCATAATATATGAAATTTCTGGAAAATTTCTATCACTAGTAAAGGTTCTGCTCCATTCTTTAGCATCCTCTACCATTTGCTCAAGCTGATTTTGGTTTCTAAAGTCTGGAGTGTAAGTATAAAGCTGATTTTGCGCTCTAAGCTTATATAAGATAAACTCGTTCATAAAAATACTGCCTTGATAACGTTCAATCGCATTACTTGCATCAGTGATAACTTGAGTGTAATTTTGTTTTTCATACTCTTCTTTTATGCGTAAAAAGGTATTTATATCAGCACTTTGAGGGATAAGCACAGGGTTTGAGTTTAAGTCTAAAGCTCCTACAAAAGGCGTTTGTAAATTAGAAAAATTAATATCAAAGTCAAGTCCATCATGATCTTTAAAATACGCTATCTCATCAGAAAAAACAAAGGTAAAACTTGTAGAATTTGTATCGCTATTATCACTTAAAACTACATTTTCATCATAAATTTTTTGAGACAAATTAAACATTTTTGATGGAATTTTAGCTTGTATAAAAATTTGAGTGAGCTGATTTGTTTTTGTAAAATTAAGATCAAAAAAATCAAAACTTTGATTATCAAGTCTTGTTTCAACTACTCCTAAAATTTCACATTCATAATGCTTTAAATCCCCTTCTTCAAATTCTTTACAAGTAAAGTTTTCATCATTTTTTAAATGAAGCACGCCAAAGGGGTTGTTATTATCACTACCTCTGTTTAAAACGATTTCAAAAGAAAAAAGAGCAGAAAAACTCAGTAAAAATATACATAAAATTCTCATAAAATAATTATATCCATAAAAAATAAATTTAAACACCAAAGCCTTATATCTTTGTAAGTTTTACACGCACAAAATCATAGCCCTTTGTATCAAAGTCTAAAAAAGCGATGATTGTATTTAAACTCTCATCGCATACAAGCTTACTCTCAAGCTTGAAAAGTTCGCTTTCTATGAGAATATTTGCCTTATCATTTATCTTAGCAATTTGTGAAAATTGTTGAGAGCAATGCAAAAATTTATCCTTATTTTTCAAACGAAAAAGCACTAAACCATCATAATTATCAAGCTCTTTTAAATGCCTAAATGTGTCTTGCACTAAAAGCTCTTCTTCGCTCTCATCGCTAAAAGCGAATTTAAGCTTAAATTTATGAGCCAAAAAAGCGCAAAAAAATAAGATATTTTCATAATCCTTATGTTCTTTTAAATTTGTATCAATGATGAGAAATTCAGCCTCGTTTAAAAAGTCTAAAATTTCAACAGCTTCTTCTTCACCCAAACAACTCTCAGCACTCAAATACCCCTCATCAAGCATATCAAACTCATCACTACCAAGCCTTGCTAAAAGCGCTAAAACAAAGGCTGTGCTGGCAATCTCACATTTAAAAAATCGGGCTTTAAAATCACTATCATGCAAACAAGAAACATAGTAATTTTCGCTATTTTCAAGCTTTTTGCATAAATTTGCATGTCTTTTGCTCGCTAAGTCCAAAAAACACAAAGCTTTTTTGCCGACTTCATAAACAACGCTTTTCATTATTTTACCCTTATCAGTATGAGTGTGAATTTTTTGTCAATTGTAGCGATTTTTAGCTTAAATTGAAGTTTTTATCATCAATTTTTATTTATAAAAACCCTAAAATCCCTCTTTGATAAGCATATAAAGCTCTTTAATCTCCTCATCATCAAAAACCGAGCAATTTTTATGCGTAAAAAAGTCTTTAAGCTTATTTTTATCAAAACTAAAACTCAAAGCATGGGCTTTGTGAGCTGGTAAAAAACCTCTTATGAGCGTTACTTCATCTTCATTTATCAGCTCATCACAAGCAAAACAATAAAAATCCTTATGAAGCCTGCCCTCAAATTCAAGCAAATTTGCATAAGCATCAACAATAACACGAAATGGATTTTGTCTTTCAAAACGTCTTGAGCTTTCATCAAGCAAATCAAAATAAAATGAATCAAGTGCTTCAATATCTTTTAAGTGTTTATAAAAAAGTCGTATAAATTCCTGCCAAATAAACATTTTATCGCGACTCATAATCCACTTAAAACCAAGATGAAGCGTATCTTTAAGGCGAGGCAAAAAGCTTGGATTTTCTTCTAATTCAAAATCTATCTTATAGCCACTTAAAATACTTGAATGTCTTAAACCATAAAAACGATATGCCTTAATCACAGCCCTTTGACTTAACACATAAACGATTAAGTCTTCATCTTTTACGCGTTGGGTATGAAGGATAAAGCCTTGCATTATTACACACGAGTGATTTGTTTAAAAAGTTCATTTTTAAGCTCACTTAGCCCAAGACTTTGCAAGCTTGAAACCTTGATGATAAAACATTCTGGATTTTTAAGTGTTTTAAGATAAGCTTTTAGCTCATTAAAAGCGACTTCAAATTTTTCTTTTAACTCAGGCATAAGTTCTATACTATCACTTTTTGAGATCATAATGCCAAATTTTCTTTCATAAAGCTTTGATGAAAATTTTTCAAGCTCTTTGCTTAAAGCCTCAAACTGCTCTTTTAAACTTAACTCACGCAAAGGATCAAGCACAAAAAGCAAAAAAGAAGTGCGTTCTATATGCTTTAAAAACTCAAGTCCCAAGCCCCTGCCCTCACTTGCCCCTTCTATGATGCCTGGTATATCAGCCATAACAAAGCTATCATATTCGCCAACTTGAACCAAACCTAACTTTGGTGTGAGTGTGGTAAATTCATAATTTGCAATTTGTGGCTTTGCATTTGAGATCACACTTATAAGTGTTGATTTGCCAACATTTGGAAAGCCTACAAGTCCAACATCAGCGATAAGCTTAAGTTCTAAACGCGCCTTTAAGCTTTGCCCCTTAATACCAGCTTGAGCATAATCTGGACGTTGATTTGTCGCATTTTTAAAATGCGTATTGCCAAGCCCACCTTTACCACCCTTGAGTAATATTTTTTGCTCTAAGTGGGTTGTCATATCAAGTAGAACTTCTCCACTTTCATCATCGATGATCTGCGTGCCAGCAGGCACTGAAATCTCAAGATTTGCTCCACTTTTGCCATTGCGGTTGCGTTTATCGCCGTTTTGTCCATTTTGTGCGCTAAGTTCTTTTTTGCCCTTAAAATTAGCTAAGGTATGAGCGTTGTTATTACACACGATAACCACATCGCCGCCCTTGCCACCATCACCGCCATCAGGACCGCCTAAGGGCACATGTTTTTCACGGCGAAAGCTTACTGCTCCTTTGCCACCATTTCCAGAGCTAAGGACTAATTTTACACTATCAATAAACATAGCAAAAGCCTTTAAATTTAAAAAAGAAGTTAATAAAAGAGTTTTTAGAGGATAAATCCTCTAAAAAATTAAGCAGGATATACAGAAACTTTTTTTCTATCTTTGTCTTTTCTTTCAAATTTCACAAAACCATCAATCAAAGCGAAGATAGTGTGATCTTTACCCATACCTACATTGTTGCCAGCGTGAGTTGCTGTGCCTCTTTGGCGAATGATGATATTGCCAGCTCGGACAAATTCACCACCAAATTTTTTAACACCTAAACGACGACCTATGGAGTCGCGGTTATTTTGAGTTGAGCCTTGACCTTTCTTGTGTGCCATATTTTACTCCTTAGCCTTTGATTTCTTTTACTCTAACGCGTGTGAATTGTCTTCTAAAGCCTCTTTTTAGCTTTGAATCTTTTCTGCGTCTTTTTTTGTAAATCACGACTTTTTTATCTTTGCCGTGATTAATCACTTCTAAAACAACTTTTGCACCAGCTAGCAAAGGCGCACCTACCTTGAGTTCTTTATCACTGAGCGCAAGCACTTCTGTGACTTCAATACTGCTTTTTTCTTCGGCTTCAAAACGATCAAGTTTTAGCTCATCGCCAACGCTTACTCGGTATTGCTTGCCGCTGTGTTTGATGATCGCATACATCAATACTTCTCCTTTTTCTTGGGTAAGTTAATGTTAAGCACCGAAAATTCGGATTTAAAAAGCTTAGACATTTCATAAAAAAGAACTAATTATACATTTTTTTGTTGAATTTTAGGTTAAAGATAAAAAATAAAATCTTTATTTTTAAAAAAAGAAGTGTTGAGTTTTTGCCACTTAAATGAGCTTATTTTAAGTTTTAAGCTCAAAATAATTATTTTTAATTTATAATCAAATATATGTGAAAAAATACAATTAATCAATAATTGTTAAATATCAAATAAACTTAGTTTTGGAGTTACAAATGAGTTCGCAAATTCTTACGAGCTTTGTATCAAAAACACCGGTTTTTGACTATGAGGCATATCTTAAAAAAAATACACTTGATCCACAAGAGCATTCATTTAAGGTGCTTAATTTTACGACTTTTTATACAGAATCAAACGATGGCTTGTCCATCGAGCTTAAAAGCACGCAGCTTAATGTCTTTGAAAGCGATAGCTTTTTTATAAATGAAAAATTAAATATTTATCAAACCTATGAAATTGCAGTGATTCAAAAAGCTCCGCCTCGTTTTGAGCTTGAGCTTAAACATGATGAGCAATTTATCAATATCCAAGCCATAATCAAGCAAGATACGCACCTTGAGTATTATGATGAGTTGTATGAGGATATTTTGCAAGAAATTTATCGTCAAATGATTGAACTTAACTTACTTATAGGTATTCGTGCTTTTGCACTGCATTCTTTGATTAAAGACTTTGTAGAGCAAGTAAGTATGGGAATTTGTATGATTAATGATGCTGTGATTGAAGTAGCAAGAGGTATTGAAAAGATTGATGATAAACCAGATGAGCTTATCATGCATTTTCGCCAAATTTTAGATGAGAAAAAAGCCCACTTTGAATCAGATTTTGAAAAAGGTGATTTAGCTGCAACTTTAAATAAGGGTGATTTAACACTTGAATACAAAAAAGTTCGCACAGGGATTGATGGTAAAAATATCAAAAATCAAGTCATCAAACGCAAAGTCGAGCTAGCAAAATGTCGTCCAAAAATCAATGAGCAAAATTTCGAAGTAGAAGAAAATGATAAAATCATCAAATATTTTGCAAAAATCGATGGTTTTATGCAAAATAAAGACTTAAATTTTGATATTAGCAACGAAATCACTTCAGATAAAAAGCTTAGTCTAAAAAGTTCAGGCTCCGTAAAAGCAAGTGAAGGTGAAGAGGTTAATATCAACTTAACTATGGCAAATCGCTTTGATGATGGTATAGATTCAGGCATCACAGTAGAAGCTCAAATCATCAATCTTAACGGCTCAGTAGCCGAAAATGCTATAGTTAAAGCCAATAAAAGGCTTGATATCAAAGGACAAATCCACTCAAAAGCAAAAATTTATGCAAAACATGCAAGAATTTTTAATCTCAAAGGTTTTTTGCGTGCTGAAGTGGCGATAGTTGATACCTTAGAACGCGGTATTTTAGAAGCAAAAACAGCCTTTGTAAAAAATGCGATCAACGCGAAAATTTATGCTGAAAATGTCTATATTGAAAATCTCGCTAGCACAAATGAAATTCATTTCTTAAACAACTGCTTTATCAAAGAATGTTGCGGCGATACAAATAAATTTATCGTTGATGCCCTTGACTTTAAGCAGATTAATGATGCTTTAACAAGAGGAAAGAAAAAACTTCAAGAACTAGAAGAGTGTGAAAAGATTTGCAAAAGCCTCCAAGAAAGTTATAAGCTTATCAGCCCAAATATGCAAAATATACTTTTATCTTACAAAGCTATGAAAGACGCTCACCAAGAGCCACCAAAAAGCTTTACAGATCAAATCATTCGTTTTAGAAATTTAGTCAATAAAATAAAAGAAGTCGAACAAAAACTTACAAATAAACAAAAAGTAGAAAATGAAGTAAAAGAACAAATCAACAAAATAAACAATATCATCAATCAAGCAAAAGTCTTTAATCAAAGCGGTTTGTGGAGTAGAGATTATAATGAAATCCGCTTTGTTTTTACAGAAGGTGATGTTATCACAAGAGCTATTGATGCGCAAAGTGATTTATTTAAGATCGCTTTGCATGAGAAAAAAGTATGTTTTACTCATAAAAGCCAAGAAGAAAACAAAGAATTTGAGGCTTTAAAAGAGCTTGAAACAGAGCTTATAAAAGAATTTGACTCATAAACTTTTTGTAAATTTAATCATGCCTAAAAAGCTCTAACTCAAATTGCCCCCCCCCATGAGCTTCTTTAAAAAGATAATCAAGCTTTTCGCCCTTATAAAGAATTTCTCTTGGTGTATTTTTAGAAAGTTTGCGTTTTTTTAAAGCAAGTAAAGTGGGTAATTCTTTTTGTATCAGCATTTTTAAAGACATACCCATGCCGTGTTTTAAGCTTTTGATAAAAGTCCCATCAACTTCGCTTTCATCTTTGATAATGTGAAGCGAGCCTTTAAAATCAAGCTCTTTTAAAAGCTCAAACATTTGTTCTTTATTTTGGGCTGAATCAAGTTCATCTTGTATGCTATGATAACTGATATAATAAGGCTTTGGATAGTTTGCTTGAGTGCGTAAATGGGCTTCATTAAAGATATCTCGTATATGATGATGGTCGCTTGAAAAATAATATTTTGAATTTGTATCAAGCGAAAAAGGTGTCTTTGTAACACAGCACAATACAACATGCTCAAAAAATTCACCAGCTTGAAATTCACACTCTTTAATATAATCTACATCCCTTCCAAGCCCAAAAAGACGCATTTGTGGCTTTACATAAGCTGAATTTTCTAAAACACCATCGATAAGCCAAGGAGCAAATTTAGCCGCAAGCAAAGCAAGATACCCGCCATGAGATGAACCAAACATAATCGTTTTATAATCTTTTTCAAGTATAAAAGGTGGATTTTTTTTGATAAATTGCAAAACATTAAGTATATCCATAGCTTGTAAAACACCAAAATTTAAGTATTCGTTGCGAGCTGGCTGCACGCTAATGCTTATACCGATCTTTGTGCCTTTTTTGTAAAAGCCTCTGTTTTGTCTTTCTTGTATAGCGTTATTGAGTATAGCGCAGGCTTGATATGTTTCTTGCTGACTCAGATCATGTGGTGGAAAAAAATTATCTGCAAAGTTGATATTAAGACCTTCGCCTACTCGTAGATAAATTTCCTTATCTTTTGCGTCCATAACAAAAGTCGCTCCATTTTGCGGACGAAGTCCTATATTGTTGTAACTTACTCGTATCACAGCGACTTGGTATTCTTTGACTAAAAATTCAGCCAAATGATCTTGATAGCTTTGATTGTTATCCTCACCCAAACCAGCGATAAGAAAAAACAAAGCCTTAACCGGTTTTTCATCATCAAAATCAAGCTTAAACTCAAGCGGATTTTCTCTTTTTAACTCAAGCTCCTTATCCTCGCTTGCTGGTATGCTTAAATTTTTTTTATTAAACATGCTTCTTCCTTAATCATAAAGCTAAATTGATAAAAAGTATATAATGATTATGCTTCATTTTGTTTGAATTTAAAACAATAAAAGCTTATTTTTGTGATAAAAGAGTATGATTTTATGATAAAACAAGCTCACCATAAAGGCGAACTTGTAAAAAAATTAAAAAAGTGGAGCGACTAAAAATCCTAGAGCTACACTTAAAGCGATAGCTAAGGTTCCAGGGATTAAGAAAGCATGGTTAAATACATATTTTCCTATCCTTGTTGAACCTGTATCGTCCATTTGCACCGCACCAAGTAAGGTTGGATAAGTAGGAAGCACAAAAAGTGCTGAAACTGCAGCAAAAGAAGCTACAAGTATGTATGAGTTTGCAGCAACGCTTCCATCGCTTGTTGCTGAGATAGAAAGAGCAGCAACTATAGTAGGCACGATAGCCTTAGCTGTAGCTGCTTGAGAGTATAAAAGCATACTTGCAAAGAAAAAGGCTACAGCTACAAGGAAAGGTAATTTTGTCGCCAAATCCCCAGCTATATCTTGAATTTGACCTTTATAGCCAGCCACAAAAGTATCTCCAAGCCAAGCTACACCAAGCACGCACACGCAAGCTACCATACCTGATTTAAACACGCTTTGTTCAAAAATCTTTGCGGTGTTGATTTTACAAAAGATCACAATTAAAGCCGCAATGCTTAGCATAAAGCTCATAATCGCACCATCTCTTGGCAAGCGCACAGGATCAATATAGCTTTTTACAAATTCAGCCAAAGCGCTTAAAGAACTACCCTCAGCAATAAGCATATTTACATAATCAAGCATAGGCTTACGCACTACATCTGAAATTGTTGTTGCATAAAACACCACACAAAGCACTCCAAGCAAGAAAATAAGCACTGAAAGTTTAGCGCCAGGTTTTACTTCAGTATGAATTGCTCCTGTACTTGCTTTGATAAGCCCATTTTTAAGTCTTTCTTGATACACTTCATCTTTGCTTAGATCAAGATCAGTGATTTTAGAAATAATAAAAGCTGTAAGCATACAACCCACAAAAGTTGTTGGTATCCAAATTCCTAAAAGCAAAGGATAGCTCCAGCCTAAAGGCTCTAAAACCCCTGTCATATATACAACAGCAGCTGAAACTGGGCTTGCTGTGATAGCGATTTGACTTGAAACAACGGCTATGCTTAGAGGAGCTGAAGGCTTGATATTTTGTTCTTTTGCTACCTCAACGATAACTGGTATCATAGAAAAAGCTGTGTGTCCTGTGCCCGCTAAAAGTGTTAAAACATAAGTCACGGTTGGAGCAAGATAGTTGATATACTTTGGATTTGAACGTAATATCTTTTCAGCTACTTGCACGAGATAATCAAGCCCACCAGCAAGCTGCATAGCTGAAATAGCTGCAATGACGCTCATAATGATTAAGATAACATCCCAAGGGATATTACCTACTTTCATACCAAGTATAAGCGTAAGCACGACTACGCCAAGCCCACCAGCAAAGCCTATGCCTATGCCTCCAAGGCGAACGCCTAAGAAAATGGCACCAAGCAAAACGATGATTTGAAGTATGAGTAAAATATCCATAACTTTCCCCTATTTTTTCGCTGTCATGTGAGGATTAAGCATATTTGCTGGAGTTAAAATTTCATCAAGCTTTTCTTTGCTTAAAAGTCCTCTTTCAAGGGCTAGATCATAGACTCTTTTACCTGTATTTAGAGCTTCTTTAGCTATGGAAGCTGAGTTTTCATAGCCTATGTAAGGATTTAAAGCTGTTACTATGCCTATGGAGTTATACACAAAATCAGAGCAGATTTTTTCATTAGCTGTAACACCATCTATACATTTATCAGCCAAAGTTTTCATCGCTTTTTCAAGCATAACTATAGAATTAAAAAGGCTATAAGCGATAACTGGCTCAAAAACATTAAGCTGAAGCTGTCCGCCTTCGCTTGCAAAGGTTACGCTTACATCAGCTCCTATTACGTAAAAGCATACTTGATTTACAACTTCTGGGATAACTGGATTTACTTTACCCGGCATGATAGAGCTGCCTGGTTGCATTTTTGGCAAGTTAATTTCATTAAGCCCGCATTTTGGACCAGAGCTTAATAATCTTAAGTCATTACATACCTTAGAAAGTTTAGTAGCCACTCTTTTAAGCACGCCTGAAATTTGTACATAAGCGCCTGTATCTTGAGTCGCTTCGATCAAATCATCAGCTACTTTGTATTCAAAGCCAGTAATTTCTCTTAATTTCTTCTCAACCACTTTTGGATAATCAGGATGTGAGTTTATACCTGTGCCTATAGCTGTTCCGCCAAGATTGATCTCTAAAACAAGCTTTCTTGCTTCTAAAACGCGTTCTATATCCTCGCCTATCATTACCGCAAAGGTTTGAAATTCGCGCCCTAAAGTCATAGGCACAGCATCTTGAAGCTGAGTTCGTCCCATTTTAAGCACATCTTTAAATTCAATTGCCTTTCTTTCATAAGCTTTTTTAAGATGCTCCATAGCCTTAGCCAAATCACTTAAATAATCATGCAAAGCCATTCTAAGTGCTGTTGGATACGCATCGTTTGTGCTTTGAGAGAGATTTACATGATCATTTGGGTGAAGGTATTGATACTCACCTTTTTTGTGTCCTAAAATTTCTAAAGCAATATTTGCAATGACTTCATTTGCGTTCATATTCGTGCTTGTTCCAGCTCCACCTTGAAACATATCAACGACAAATTGATCGTAGTATCCGCCCTCTAAAATTTTATCACAAGCTTTAATGATAGCCCCTTCTTTTTCTTTGTCTAAAAGTCCTAATTCGCAGTTTGCCATAGCTGCTGCTTTTTTAACCCTTGCCATAGTGCGTATAAAACGAGGGAAATTTTTGAGTCTATCATGAGAAATATTAAAATTCTCCATTGCTCTAAAGGTTTGCACCCCATAATACACATCGTCACTGATCTCAAGCTCACCGATGAAATCGTGTTCTTTACGTGTTGCCATCTTGTTTCTCCTTAAGTTAAGAATAAAATCTAAAGACCAATTAGTCTTTACAAGAAGCAATATAAACTAAAAATATTTAAATAAATATTAAATCATTATTTAATATTTAAAGATAAATAAGATATTGTTACTTTTTGTAAATACACACTTTCATATTCAGTGCAAGATAAAAAACAAAATGTAACAAAAGATAAGTATAAATGCGGATTATAAGAAAAAATTTATTTTTAATAGTCTAGAATTTTAGGCAAACTTGTTTCTTTTTGAAATTTTATTTGCTTTTTTGAAAAGAGACAAAAACCAAAGTAAAAGTCTTCTGCTTGCGCTCATCTTTGTTTGCTCGGCAAAATACTGCGCAATATCAGCTCGTGCAAACATTAAAGCAAAAGAAAAAGGTGTCATGCCTAAGCCATTGTTTTCATTGATATTTGCTCCATGCTCCACTAAAAGCTTAGCCATATCAAAATAACCCTTAAAGCATACACCAGCTAAGGGCGTTTGTCCGCGATCGTTTTTCTCATCAACTCTTGCTCCATACTTTAAAAGCATTTTTGCAGTCGCTAAGGCGTTGTGATAGCTTGCGAGCATTAAAAGACTATCGCCTTTGTGGTTTTTTAAATTTGCACTTAAGCCAGCTTCTATCATAGTTTTGAGGTTTTCGCATTCATCATTTCTGGCAAAATTAAACGCCATAGCACAAAGTTCTTCGTAACGTTTTTCTTCTTCTTGAGTTAAATTTTGTATCATTGTAACTTCCTTATGTTGCATAAACTTAAAACTGCCAACTCCAAGGAGCGTCAAGTTGGCAGTTTTAAGTTTATAAATGCGTAAAGCCAAAAGACTTTACGCTTAAGATTAACCAAGAGCTTTTTTTACTCCAGCAGCATACTCAGGGCTGATTTTTTCAAAATGCCCTAAAGCTCTTTGAATGATTGCCTTATCAACACCTTCCATAGAAGCAGCTATGTTATTAAAGAGCTGATTTTTTTGATCAGCGTTCATAAGATCAAACAAAGCCCTTGGCTGAGTGTAAAAATCCTCATCAAGTGGGGCATATCTTTGTGCATTGCCATTAAGCTCAAGATCAGGCTCAAGATAAGACTTATCTTCTTTTGGGCTGTAATCATAGCTATTTGGTTCATAATACGCTGCTTTGTTTTTGTAAGTATCACTATTCATCGCACCAGCGACATTATAGGTATTTACTTCGCTTTTTGCAGCATTTACCGGTAAAAGATGATAATTTGTGCCTATGCGGTAGCGTTGTGCGTCTGGATAGCTAAAAATCCTACCTTGAAGCATTTTATCAGGGCTAAAACTAATTCCCGGGACTATATTTGACGGCGAAAACGCAGCTTGCTCAACTTCATTGAAGTAATTATCCACATTGCGGTTAAGCACCATTTCACCCACATCGATAAGTGGCACATCTTTATGAGACCATACTTTAGTAAGATCAAAAGGATTAAAGCCTAACTTTTCAGCATCTTTCTCGCTTAAAATTTGAATTTTAAAGCTCCATTTTGGAAAATCACCTTTTTCTATACTTTCAACCAAATCTCTTTGATGACTTTCTCTATCCTTAGCGATAAGTGCTTCTGCCTCAGCATTTGTAAGGTTTTTTATACCTTGTTTGGTTTTAAAGTGGAATTTCACCCAAAATCGTTCGCCTTTATCATTAATAAGGCTATAAGTATGACTTCCAAAGCCGTGCATATGGCGATAACTTGCCGGAATTCCTCTATCACTCATCAAAATCGTAACTTGATGAAGGCTTTCAGGACTTAAACTCCAAAAATCCCAAGCTGCGTTTGCACTTCTTAAATGTGTGCGTGGATCTCTTTTTTGTGTGTGGATAAAATCTGGGAATTTATATGGATCGCGTATAAAAAAAGTTGGGGTATTGTTGCCTACTAAATCCCAATTTCCCTCTTTTGTGTAAAATTTGATCGCAAATCCTCTCACATCTCTTTCAGCATCAGCAGCTCCAGCCTCACCAGCAACGGTTGAAAAGCGAATGATAAGAGGGGTTTTTTCACCTTTTTGAAGCACTTTTGCTTTAGTATATCGTGAAATATCTTCTGTGATAACAAGCTCACCATAAGCTGCACTTCCTTTGGCATGAACTGTTCTTTCTGGAATTCTTTCTCTATTTTGATGAGCAAGTTTTTCAAGCAAGATATAATCTTGCAACAAAAGCGGTCCTTTTGCACCAGCACTGAGTGAGTTTTGATTATCAGCAACGATATTGCCGAAGTCATTTGTAAGTTTTTTCATTTAACTTCTCCTAAATAATAAATTTTATTGATTGATAAATTATATCTATAATAACTAAAAATAATCTTAAATAATAAAATTTATTATTTAAGATTTAATAGGTATTTGAAAATAAAATATTTTGCCTTAACTTTTTGTAAGATCTAAACCAATAAATTCAATATTTTTGCTAAAAAGCATTATCATAAAGAGAAAAACAAGGAAAAAATCTATAAGTATCAGTGGATAAAAAGACTATAAATTCAGCATTTGAAAAAGCCCGCAAATGCAGGCTTTTAGATTAAGAAAAAGAAGGTTTTATCGCCGCTACCCAAGCATCGATTCTACTTTCGGTTTGATCTTCGTGATTGTCATTGTCTAGTGCAAGTCCTACAAATTTACCATCTACCACAGCTTCGCTTGCTTCAAAGCTATAGCCATCAGTTGAAACCGCACCAACCAAAGTTGCGCCAGCTTCTTTAAGCTTCTCAGCAAGTTTTCCCATAGCGCCGCAGTAAGTATCTGAATAACTTTCGCTATCTCCCATTCCAAAAATAGCAACTGTTTTGCCACTTAATTTTAAGCCAGAAAAATCAAAAGCGTCCCAATCATCTTGAAGATCGCCGCTTCCCCAAGTCGAAGTTCCGCAAATAAGTTTATCGTAAGAATTAAGCTTATCAGCATCAACATCTGCTATGTTTAAAACATCGCTGATTCCTAGTTTTTCAGCTATAAGATTAGCTGCACCTTCTGTATTTCCCATAGCACTTCCATAAACTACGGCTACTGACATAAGTTCTCCTTTTATAATTGATAAAATTTTCTAAGCAATTCTAGCATAATTTTATATATTTTATGCAATAAATTTATTTTTTATATAAACAAAGTGTTTCTTTATTACACTACCACACTTAAAATTCATCTTCACCACAACAAAAATCTTTATTAAGATTAAAAATCTTGCAGTATTCAGAATACACACAACTCACACTTCTTTTGGCACAAACTAAAGGAATTTTTCGTTTTTTTGCTTCGCCTTTGATTTTTTTCATTGTATTGTGATTTAAAAAACTTGTAAGCATCACAACACAACGAGTATCTTGGGGAATGGGCTTGCGATTAACTCTGTTTTCATTACGAGCATCCCAATGCTCAACTTTTTTCGCACCCAAATCATAAAGCACCGCCTTTATAGGCGTAATCTCATCTGCTCCTATCACTAAAACTGACATTTTTGCTCCTTGTAATTATCAAAATATAATTTAATAATTATTATTATAAACTAATGAAGCTAAATTTATTTTGAAATTTATTATAAAATTTTAAATTTGATATTTTAACTGAGTCAATAATAAAATATAAAGCAATATATCTCTTTTAAAAACAATTTTATTTTGATTATATATAATTTAAAAAATTTCTAGCAGATTTGGTATATTTTTACTTGCTTTTTAAGCGATTGTAGTCATTTTTATTTTGCGTGATTGAAATTTATAGATAAATTTTTAAATGCTTTCGCTTGTAAAGTCTTTTTCCTATCTTGACTTTTAAGAAAAATTTGTATATAATTTTGCCTTTAATATTGTCATCGGGGTGTAGCGCAGTCTGGTTAGCGCACCTGGTTTGGGACCAGGGGGCCGAAAGTTCGAATCTTTTCACCCCGACCATTTTGCAAATGGTGAGTGTAGCTCAGTCGGTTAGAGCATCAGATTGTGGTCCTGAGGGTCGTGGGTTCGATTCCCATCACTCACCCCAGTCGCGCTCGTAGCTCAACTGGATAGAGCGACAGACTTCGGATCTGTAGGTTATGGGTTCGATTCCTATCGGGCGCACCATTTTTTTGAGCGCTCATAGCTCAGCTGGATAGAGCAACGGCCTTCTAAGCCGTAGGTCAGAGGTTCGAATCCTCTTGGGCGTACCACTTTTTAAAGTTTTTGATTAAATTTACACAAGATTTTATTTGTTTAAATTTACGCTTTTGCGGATGTGGTGAAATTGGCAGACACGCCAGACTTAGGATCTGGTGCAGCAATGTGTGAAGGTTCGAGTCCTTTCATCCGCACCACCTTACTAAACTTTTATCTCTTTACTGGCTCTTACAAAATTTATTTAATTTAACAGGCGACAACAAAAAAATAAAAATCATCTTTGAGGGCTTATTTTTAAGTCTTTGCTTTTTATAAATTTCTTTAAAGTTTCTAAGTTCCTGATATAAAATACTTTTTAAGTCTTTACAAACAATTCTATCCTTGTAAAACGAATATAAAATTTTACTTTTTTCCTCAAAACTAGTTTAAATTTAGCTTTATTTTTGTAAAATGGCATTTTATTTTAAATTTTTTATCATTTTAAATTCAAGGATAAGTTTTTGCAACTCATTACTAGTATCTTAAAAGAACATAAATTTAAAGTTTTTGCGTTCTTGTGTATCTCTATCGCTACGAGTTTGCTTGGTGTTGGTATTTTAGCTTTTATCAACGAATATTTGCTTAAGCAAGCTGGAAATTTTATCTTTATCATTTATTTTGCTTTACTTTTGCTGATCTTTTTTGCAAGTTCTGTTTTTGTGGAGCTCAGTCTTGCCCACTTTGGACAAAAGTTCATTTATACAACACAAAAAAAAGTCGTCAAACAAATCATCGATACTTCAGTGCTAAAAATCGATCAAATCGGCAAAGCAAAGCTTTTAGCCTCTTTAGGAAACGATGTTCGCACTATTTCTTTTGGCTTGCTTCGTTTTCCAGACTTTATCCAATCAAGCATTTTAATTATTGCGAGCAGTTTTTATCTTTTTTCACTTTCAGCAAAGATTTTTTTGCTCTGCTTTGTGTGGATTTTTGTAGTATTTTTTATCAACCATTTTTTTATGCGAAAAACTTATCATTATTTTCGTAAAGCAAGGGATAATGATGATGCCTTGCAAAATAATTACCAAAATATCATCGATGGACGCAAAGAACTCACGCTAAATACTTTCAGGGCAAAGCTTTACTATGAAAGCGAATTTGATATCAACGCCGAGGATAAACGCCGCAACAACACCCTAAGTTCTGCTATGCAAAGCTTGTCGAGCAATTTTACAAGTGTGGGCTTACTTGCACTTGTGGGCTTTGAGTTTTATTGTTCCTTGCATTTTGCTTGGACTAGCCTTGAAAATGCTACGACTATAGCTATAGCCATACTTTTTTTACGCACGCCTTTAATGGCGATGATAGGGGCTTTTCCTACACTTTTAATGGCAAAAGTCGCTCTTGAAAAAATTCAAAAACTTGATCTAAGCGAATATAAACAAGACTTTAAAACCCTGCCTAACTCAAGCTCTTGGCAAAAGATAGAGTTTAAAAATGTGGCTTTTTCCTATGATGAAAAATTTTCCCTAAAGCCTACAAATCTTGAAATTCACAAAGGCGAGCTTATCTTTTTAATCGGCAAAAATGGTAGTGGCAAATCCACCTTTTCCCTCCTTTTAGCTGGACTTGTTAAGCCAAAAAGCGGAGCGATTTATCTTGATGAAAAGCAAATTGATGATGAAAATATCACTGAATATAGACGTTTAATCACAGCTATTTTTAGCGATTTTCATCTTTTTACCCAAACGATAAAAGATGATGAGTTAGCAAATGCCAAGGACATAGAACATTGGCTTGAGGTGCTTGAGCTTAAAGACAAGACAAAAGTAGAGCAAGGGCAGATCAAGCTTACTAAACTTTCTACCGGGCAAAGAAAACGCCTAGCCATGCTTATAGCCTTGCTTGAGGCAAGAGATATTTTAATCCTTGATGAATTTGCAGCCGATCAAGATCCACTTTTTAGACGCTTTTTTTATCAAAAACTTCTGCCCTTGCTTCAAAAAGAGGGCAAAACTATCATCGCTATCAGCCATGATGATAAGTATTTTGATATAGCTGATCGTATTTTACTTGCACAAAATGGTCGTATAAGCGAGCTAAAAGGAGAAGATATAAAAGAAATCGCTAAAAATGCCGTGGAGCATTTTTAGTTTTAAGCTTTAAAATATTGTAAATTCAAAGCTTAAGGCTGATTTTAAAGCAAAAATAAATTTATAAAATTAGATATTATATATTTTAAGCAAAGTTTAGCTATAATCAGCCTTTTAAAAAATTTGTGGAGAAAAACTTGGAAAATATAAGAAATATAGCCGTTATAGCCCACGTTGATCATGGTAAAACAACTATGGTTGATGAGCTTTTAAAACAAAGTGGCACCTTTAGTGAAAGAGAGCAAATCGCTGAAAGAGTGATGGATAGTAATGATATAGAAAAAGAAAGAGGCATTACCATACTTTCAAAAAATACAGCCATTAATTATAAAGGCACAAAGATCAATATCATCGATACTCCAGGACATGCTGATTTTGGAGGCGAGGTTGAACGTGTTTTAAAGATGATTGATGGGGTGCTTTTGCTTGTTGATGCCCAAGAAGGCGTAATGCCTCAAACTAAATTTGTGGTTAAAAAAGCCCTACAACTTGGACTTAAGCCCATAGTTGTGATTAACAAGATAGACAAGCCTGCAGCTGATCCTGAACGCGTGATTAATGAAATTTTTGATCTTTTTGTAGCCTTAGAGGCAAATGATGAGCAACTTGACTTTGCTATAGTCTATGCAGCGGCAAAAAATGGCTATGCTAAGCTTGATATGAACGATGTTAGCAAGGACATGACTCCTCTTTTTGAAACTATCTTACAAAGAGTGCCAGCCCCAAGTGGTAATGCAAATAACCCTTTACAACTTCAAGTTTTTACCCTAGGTTATGATAATTTTGTAGGCAAAATAGGCATAGCAAGAATTTTTAATGGCAAGGTGCGTAAAAATGAAAGTGTAATGCTTGCAAAAGCTGATGGAACTAAGGTGCAAGGACGCATTAGCAAGCTCATAGGCTTTATGGGCTTAGAAAAAATGGATATAGAAGAAGCCTCAAGTGGCGATATAGTAGCCATTGCTGGCTTTGAAGCCCTTGATGTTGGTGATAGTGTCGTTGATCCAAACAATCCTCAACCCCTTGATCCACTTCACATAGAAGAGCCAACCCTAAGCATAGTTTTTAGCGTCAATGATGGACCTCTTGCTGGCACAGAAGGCAAAAGTGTAACTTCAAATAAAATCGCAGAACGCCTAGAAGCTGAGATGAAAACTAATATAGCCATGCGTTATGAAAGCAGTGGTGAGGGTAAATTTAAGGTAAGCGGAAGAGGCGAGCTACAAATCACCATTTTGGCTGAAAATATGCGTAGAGAGGGCTTTGAGTTTTGCATGGGACGTCCTGAAGTTATAGTAAAAAATGAAAATGGAGTAAGAACTGAACCTTTTGAACACTTAGTCATCGATGTGCCTGATGAGTTTAGCGGAGTATGTATAGAAAAGCTTGGCAAAAGAAAAGCAGAGATGAAAACCATGAGTCCAACAGGCGACGGACAAACCAGACTTGAGTTTGAAATCCCAGCAAGGGGACTCATAGGCTTTAGAAGCCAGTTTTTAACCGATACTAAGGGCGAGGGCGTGATGAATCATAGCTTTTTAGAATTTCGTCCCTTCTCAGGAGCGGTTGAAAAACGCAATAATGGGGCTTTGATCTCTATGGAAAATGGAGTGGCATTAGGGTATTCTCTTTTTAATCTCCAAGATAGAGGCGTGCTTTTCATAGAGCCTCAAACTAAGGTATATGTAGGCATGATCATAGGCGAGCATTCACGTCCAAATGATCTTGATGTCAATCCTATCAAAGGCAAAAACCTAACCAATGTAAGAGCCAGCGGAAGTGATGATGCCATAAAACTTGTGCCACCAAGAAAACTCAGCCTTGAAAGAGCGCTTGAGTGGATAGAAGAGGACGAGCTTGTAGAAGTTACCCCACAAAACATACGCGTTCGCAAACGTTATCTTGATCCAACCCAAAGAAAAAGAATGGAAAAGAGTAAAAACTAATGCTTTTTGATGAGCCAAATAATCCTATCGATAAAAGGCGAAAAGCTTATGTATTAAGATTAAATTTATTGCGTTTTTTTGCCTTTTTTCAAGGCTTTATCATCTTTATGGTCTTAATCAAAGTTTCACAAGACTTTGTGCTTGCTTTTGCTGGTGGGGCTTTATTTGGCTATGGAGTTTATCGGCTTTTTATCAGTAAAGCCTTTGCTCAAAAAAAGCTTATCGATGAAAAAATAGAGCTTGAAAAACTCATACTTGAGGAGTTTTTAAAAGAAGAAGAAGGAAAATTTTCAAATGAAGGCATAAAAGAAAAGGAATTTAAAAGCCTTTTTAACTTTAAACCAAGTGAATTTAAATCCGCAAATGCCTTTGAGTTTAAGAATTTCAAACTTTATGATGTGCTCTTTAAAGATGAAAGAAACCGCTTTTTTATAGGCGTCTTGCTTATAAGTCAAAACCTTTTGCAAAATGATAAAATGCTAAGTCAAGACGAGTTTTATTCTGCAAAAATCCCAAAGAAATTTAGCACTGAGCTTAAATTCATACAAGGTAAAGCCTGCCTAATCAAAACAAGGATAAATCCTTTTTTCATCCATCTACACCTTAGTTTAGAACAAAACAAAAGTGCTTTAAAGCAAAATTTAGCTCAACTTGAAAAGCTTTTATCATGAAGATATATCAAAAAACTTTATACCTCTCTCTCCATCCTTTTTTAATGCAGCTCAATGCAAGTTAAAAACACTTATAAAAGATTAAAGGGATAAAAATGAAATTTATTTGCTATAAACACTCGCTTAACAAAAGAATAACCCAAATTTGTGGTATCCCACTTTTTACACGCCTAAGAGTGCCTTATGCTAGGGGGGGGGGGCATTGAATTTGTTCGTTATGTATATAAGTTTTTAAATTTTACTTATCATAGAACACATAGTATAGCTGAGCTTATCGATGAAAATACGCTTTCTCAATCGACTTTAAATTTACAAATTCTTAATTTAGTCCAAGAAAATTCACAAAAACTTAATCTTCTCACCCATTCTAAACAAAGACATCTACCCGGTAATTTTTGGATGGATTTAAGCAAAGGAAAAGCCTTGTGCGAAGAAAGCGATATAGTTGAAAAAGTTCAAAAATTACTTACGAATTTAGATCAGCAAAGTAAAGAAAATGTATGCAAGCTCTTGGTAAGATTAAAGAAAAACTATCTTAACTCAGGACAAGGCTATATCACACTTGAAGAAGCTGAAATAAAAGAACTCAACAAAATCGAACATGAGTTTAAACCTTATATTTTTGAGCTTACTCCCAATGTGTTTTGTTATAATGGGTATTTTTTACCGATCCATTGGTTTGAAGCTGGTGTATTTTTGTATAAGCACTCGCTTGATATTTTGCACCCAAATACTCTCAAGATGATGAAAGAAAAAGATTTTATCGATGTTGGTGGTTTTATAGGTGATAGTGCCATTATCTTTGAAAACGAATTTTGCAACAAACAAATTCATACCTTTGAAGCCTCGAGTAAAAATTTCGAACTCTTAAAGCAAACACTAAAGCTTAATTCAAGTAAAAGGATAATTCCTATCAATAAAGGTTTAGGTTCAAAAAATGAGATAAATACCATTGGTACAGGCTTTGGAAGCGGTGCAAGCGTGGTATTTAAAGATCAAAATAATGTCGAAGAAGTCCAAATCATCACCTTAGATGAATATGTCGCCCAGCACAAGCTTGAAGTAGGTTTCATAAAAGTTGATATAGAAGGCTTTGAACAAGAGTTTTTAAAAGGAGCTAAAAAGACAATTTGTGAGCAAAAACCAGCCATGCTCATTAGCATTTATCATAGCTCGCAAGACTTTTTTGATATAAAACCTATGATAGAGTCTTGGGATCTAGGCTATACTTTTAAAATTCATCGTCCAACTGATACTTGGAATATCAGCATAGAAACAGCATTATATTGCGATCCTATACAAAAATAATGTAAAAAATGAAATAAAATCTAAAAATGGTTTTATTTCATTTTGAATCTAAAAAATAAGACAGAATATGCAACACAAACAATAAGCAACTAACTTTTATTGAGTCTTTATAACTTACTCATTCGATTTTAATTCTTTTTCTGAACCTCTAGTTTTATGTGCTTCACTTCAACTTTCTTTACAAAACTTATAACATATAAATTTAAAACAAGGGTATTATCTACAAAATATTATAAATGATAATAGATATTTATTTAATTTAAATTTAATCCTTTTTATACTATACTCAAATTTTTATTTTATAAAGAAAGGACTTAAGATGAAAAAACATTTGTTTTCATTTGCTTGCGTTATAGCTTGCTCTGGTGTTGCTTTGGCTGATGAACCGCTGCATAGGCTTGATGCGAGCGTGATTTCTGGATCAAGTATGATTTCAAAGCTTGATGAGCTGAACCGCAATGTCTATACTATAGACAAAAATAGCCTCTTAGATAAAGGATATAGAGATACTGAAAGTGCTTTTCGATATATGCCTTTTGTTAATCTCTCAAATACTGGTTTGGGTTCAAATTTGGATTTAAGAGGGCAAGGCAACAAGGCAAATACTAGCGTTCAAGTGCTGATTAATGGCGTGTATGCAAATATGCTTGATTCTTCACATGGGGTAACGCCTTTAAACACGCTTTCGCCAAGCTCTATTGAAGAGATTGAGCTTCTACCTGGTGGTGGAGCGGTGCGTTATGGCAATGGCACAAGGGGCGGTGTGGTGAATATCATCACAAGAAGACGTTTTGATGATCCTTTTTTAAGTGCTGGACTTAATTTCTCGCACAATAGTGCTACTTTTGGCAATAATTACAATGCCGATGTAAGATATGGGGATAAATTTGGCGATGCACATATCAATGTTGGTGCAGCTTTGATTAACAAAAGAGGTCCTCGCTCTTATGATAAAACAAGTGGCGGACAAGGAAATTTTGGTGTATTGTATGATATTAATCCGGGCGAAAGCATTATCTTTGATGCGGATTTTTTCAAAGGTAGCATTCACACAAGCCCAAATAATTCTTTTTTAGATAATACTAATCCTAGCAAAGATGATAGGCAAAGACAAGGCAATGGCAGACTTCACAACGAGCAAACTCGCTTTACGACAAGTTTAGGCTATGAAAATGAATACAGCGAGGAGTTGAAATTTGATGCTAAGGTTTTTTATCATTATAATAGGATAGATTATAAAGACTCAGTAACAAGGCTAAATGATTATGTATATAATGGTATGCCACTTCCAGGCGTAACAAGTGCTGATCAAAGTGGCTCTTTTTTTGATGATCAAAAGATAGGCTTTAACACAAATTTACAATACGATCACGGCACAGGTAAGTTTTTAGCTGGCTTTGAGTCCTTATACCAAATGTCAAAAAGAACGATGAATCAACACATATTTTGGAGTGGTTCTACTACGATTACAAGACCACCTATGCCATCTATGACATTTACAGGATATGATCACGCTATGAACATTCCTTTTGAGGGCAACAAATGGACAAATGCTTTATATATGATAGAAAAATACGATTTTACAGATGAATTTTCACTGACTGGGGGGGGGCGTTACGAATTTGCTCATTATGATATAGACGCAAACTATCATAATAATATGCTTTTATCGATGGGTACTGCACCTATACCAAGAACAATTTACTCAGTAAATGGCTCTCTTACAGATAATCTCCATAATTTCGCTTTTGAACTTACCCCAAGTTACAAATACTCAGACACAGGCACAATTTATGCAAAATACGAAAGAGGATATTTCTCTCCATCTCCAAATTCCATGATACGAAGAGTGGGTGGCTCTAGTGGATATTACACCCCAACCGATCTTAAAAAAGAAACTTACGATACTTTTGAGCTTGGCTTAAAAGACTTTTTCTTTGATACGATCACCTACAGCGGCTCGGTATTTTATACCCAAACTCGCAATGAATTTTACACCATAGGAAACGCTCACTCACCAACAGGCGTAGAGTATGGCAACTACGATAAAACAAAACGTTATGGCTTTGAAGTCGCAAGCGAGCAGTTTTTGGGGATATTAAGCCTTAATGAAAGCTTTAGCTATGTTGATGCGAAAATCAAAGGTGGCTCAAAAATCCCAAATGTATATACTTATAAAGCCACTTTAGGAGCAAGTGTAGAAGTAGTGCAAGATACGAGTGTATGGATACAAAATGCCTTTTTTGGCAAGCAAAAAGTAGTCGGGCAAAATGAAAGCTTAAAAGCCTATAGCTTAAGCGATATAGGCGTAAGCACAAAAGTAGGACAAGTCAGTCTTAGTGCTGGTGTGAGAAATGTCTTTGATACTTTTTACTATGATTACTATAATGCAGATGAAACCGATACAATCGCTGGATATGGCTACTTAGTAGGACAAGGAAGAACTTTCTTTCTTGAAGGAAGATATGATTTTTAATTTTAATTAAAAAGCTAACACTCACGATAATTTCTCCTTCACTTTTTATCGTGAGTGAAAAGCATACTTTTAAAAAGACTAAAGTTTAAAATTCTTTAAATATATTTTTGCGGATTGCTTTATCTTGCAAGCACAGCAAACAAGCTTCTAAAACCCATTAAATCAAGCTTGAGAAAGTATCTCAGCCCTGCCATTTATCACAGCCAAACAATGCTCGTAATGAGCTGTATTTAAGCCATCTTTACTCGCTGCGTCCCATTTGCCTTTAAGGTGCGTTGGGGTGCCGTCTTTTTGGCAGATCATTGGTTCTATGCAAAATACCATTGAATTTTTGATTTTTGCTCCACTTTTGATATTTTCGCCCTTTTGGGTGTAGTTTGGAATTTCAGGCTCGCCGTGTGGTTTTGAGCCTATGCCATGTCCGCAGTATCCTAGCAAAGGCACAAAACCTCTTTTGTGAATGAAGCTTTCTATAGCCGCTGAAAGCTCCTTAAAACGCATACCTTCTTTGATAATGTCTATGGCATAATACAGCGCGTCCTTTGCACAAGAAATTAAAGCTTCATCTTGAGCAGAAATTTTGCCTATGCCTATGGTTCTAGCCGCATCGCCATAAAAGCCGTCTTTAAAAGTGCCTACATCAAGCCCGAGTATATCGCCTTCTTTGATCTTAGTATCATCTGGCGTGCCGTGAATGCAGACTTGATTTAAAGAAGTGCAAATGGCTCCTTCAAAGCCATAAAGCCCTTTAAAACTTGGCTTTGCTCCCTTTGAGAGTATGAATTTTTCTGCCATATCGCTGATGTCTTTTAAGCTCATACCGACTTGAATTTCTTTTTCAAGGTAGTCTAGGGTTTGAGCGACGATTTTGTTTGCAGCTCTTAGTTTGTCAATTTCTGCTGGTTTTTTAAGTTCTATCATGTTTTAATCCAAAAAATTTTGATATGCTTTACAAAAATCATTCAATCTTTCATCACTCATAGCAAGGCTACCATCACTATGAAAAATGCTTTTGAAATTAAAGCCTATGTAAAGGCACATTGCTCTGAAATTATAAGTGATTTCTTCTATAGTATAGCCATTTGCTCCATCTTTTTGATAGTTTTGCTTAGGGCTTCCTGTGCTGATAGCCAAAGAAAAGTTTTTGCCTACCAAAGCCCTACTTTCAAGCAAATCAGGTAAAAAGATCGTATCCATATAACTTTTAAGCAGTGGCGGACAATTCAGCCAAAAAAGCGGAAATTGAAAGATGATATGCTCGGCTTTCACAAGAAAATCTTGCTCAAGTTTAATGTCAAATTCTTTCTTGCCCTTTTCATAAAGTGCTTCTAAATTCCTTACTTCAGCTTTATCTTGTGCGGCTTTAAGTAAAGCTTTATTTACCCTTGAGTTTTCAAAATGGGTGTGTGAAAATATGATAAGATTTTTCATTTTTTTCCTTTTTGTTATAGTATAGAGCAAAAACCTTGCCCAAAACTTACGCTACAAAGCTAAAACTACTTTGAGTTTGAGCTTTATTTTGCTCTTGATACGCTAGGGCTACTAAATTTGTATGCTGGTTTAAATTTGTTTTGTTATCATTATCTAACTTTAAATCAGCCTCGTTATTTGGATAAGAATTTGTAGCTAAAGCATTTTTGTTTTGATTGAAATTTGTTGTTTGATTTGAAAAATTAGCTTTATTTTCTTGGGAATTTGTGTTTAAATTTGCATTTAAGCTCTCATTTAAAGGCTCTTGATTAGGTTCAAACTTAGCATTTAAAGAATCACTTTCCCTCTCTTCATCTTGTGTTTTTTGCTCTTGTTGGGCTTGTTTTTTTTCTTTAAGTTCTTGTTCTGCTTTGTTTTCCTCAGCTTTTTGCTTGTTAAGTTCAGCTCTTGCATTAATTTCCATTTTCATCGCATTTGCCGCCACAGCATAATCTTGTGGGCTTGGATCACTTGGCGCCATAGCTGCGGCTTGAATTTGCCTTGCATTGGCTATGGTTTCTTCTGGAGTGTTACCCTCTGACATAGAGATAGGCACTTCTCCAGCTATAGCATACATTTTATTATCAGGACCTCTAGTGTAAGTATAACTTGCCCCGCCCGTAAGTCCGCCACCAGCAGCTACATGAGCCATTTCATGAGCTCTTACTTTGGTATCTGTGATTTGAAGCTGACTGACTACCCTTCGTTCATCTTGGGTGAGTTCATTTGGATTGTCTTTTTTTTCTTGAGTAGTGGTATTTTGTTTTGTTTCATCTTTTTCTTCTGTGGAGTTTTGGCTGTTTAAGCTCAAAGTATTCTTTTCTTCTGTCTTATTTTTGGACGTATCATAAGAAATGCTTGATGAAAAATTCGAATACTGAATTTGCATACCTTGCTCTTTTTTGATGAAATTTTGCCTGTATTATAACGAAAATTTGCTACACTTTAGCTTGAATTTATCAAAGAAAGGCTGAAAAATGATTTTTGAAAACGAAAATTTCTATATAGAACAAGAGCTTTCACAAATTCCTTGGCTAAAAATCTTTACCAAAGAGCCTTTTAAGGAGCTAAGTGATTGTCCTTTGGCTATACAAAATGAGCTTTTTACTTTGATTTTGGAGTGTGAAAGGGCTTTAAGGGATTTTTATAAACCAGAAAAAATCAATATCGCTTCATTTGCAAACTATGTCCCACGCGTGCATTTTCATATTATGGCTCGCTTTAAAGAAGATGAGTTTTTTCCAGAGTGTATGTGGGGCAAGCCTCAAAGGCAAAAAGTTACACTCAACTTGCCTAAATTTTCAGACTTTGCAGAGTTTTTAAAAGGCAGATTAAAGCAAAAATAAGAGTTTTTTGACAGCAAAACAAACATTTACTTATCATTATTTTTCATCGCTTAGAATTTCAATACAAAATTTATCAAAAAGGATTGACAATGAAAAAATTACTTCTTTCTTCACTCGTTGCAGCTTCACTGCTTAGTTCAGCACTAGTTGCCAAAGAATACACGCTTGATAAAACACACACTAATGTGGGCTTTAAGATCAAACACTTGCAAATTTCAAATGTGCGTGGAAATTTCACTGATTATGATGGGCTTGTTGATTATGATGCTCAAAGTGGCGAGTTTAAAAAACTTCAAGCAAAAATCAAAGTTGCTTCAGTAGATACTGACAACAAATCAAGAGACGATCATTTACAACAAGATGATTTTTTCAAAGCAAAAACTCACCCTGAAATCACTTTTGTGATGAAAAAATTTGACAAAAATAGCAAAAAAATGACAGGCACACTCACTATAGCTGGCGTTTCAAAAGATATCACTTTAAACACTGATATAGGTGGCGTTGCTCAAGCTCAAGGCAAAGAAAAATTTGGCTTTTCACTTAATGGCGTGATTAAAAGATCAGATTTTAAATTTGCTCCAAGCTCATCAACTGTGGCTTTAGGCGATGAAGTTGAACTTAACATAGAAGTAGAAGCAAACGCCAAATAAGTTTTTCAAACTTTAAGCTCTAAATTTAGGGCTTAAAGCTCTTTTATCTCTTAAAAGCTCTTCAAATGAAGTTTTTGAACTCAAACTCTATAAGTGCAAAGCTTAAAATCACCTTTTCATTTTCAAGTTTAAAGCTTACTTGTGAGAAAAAAAGCTCGATTTGCTTTAGCTCAAGCTCATCATTTACCACAAAAACAAAATCCTTATCAATGCTAAAAATTTTATAATTTTTGAAATTCTTTCTTAATAACTTTGCTATAGCTTTGAGTAAAATCAAGGCATATTTTTCTTGCATAACTTCAAGCTCATTAAAATGAAGTATGAAAATTTGATAATTTTCAAGCCCTATGAGATAGCGTTTGAGGCTTTTTTGATTGGGTAGCTTTGTAACAAGATCAAAATACATTATTTTATAACTATGATAAAACATATACAGCACAAAAAAAAGCGAAGCAAACTCAAAAAAAGGATAAGCATCAAGTCCAAATAAAAACTGCACAAAACTTAGCACAAAAGCAACGCTTAGATAAATTTGAGCCTTTAAAACACACCATATCAAAAAAAACACAAACAAAACAAGAAAAAATACAAAAGCTATATCGCTAACAAAATCAAGATTTTCAAAAAGCTTTGTGCTTAAAGCTGCATTAAAATTGGTATTTTTGCTTAGGAAAAAACCCAAAATCAACACAAAAATCAAGATGGCGATTTTACTTAAATTTCTTTTTTCAAGCACAAGATTTGAAGCTGGCAAAAGTGCAAAAAGCACAAACACAAAAGGCACAAACAAACAAACAAACAAATGCGCTTGATACAAGCTTGCATACACATACACAAATCGCATACAAAGCAAAGCAAGAGTAATAAAAAAAATACGCGAATTTTTAAAATAAAAACTCAAAAACAAAGCAAAAAGCTCAAAAACAAAACTCAACATCGCTAAGGAGTTTAAAAATAAAAGTGAAGACAAACAAAAACCTTTGATATAAGAAAATAATGCGAAATTATAGCCATTTTAAACTAAAATACAAATGAGTTTGCAAAAAGCTCACACAAATTCAATGAAATTTAAGCAAGGCACAAAAAAATAAATTCAAAATATTTTTATTTTACTCAATGCAGCTTAAATATTATCATTTTTCTTTGATAATTTGCTCGCTTTTGTGTGAAAATTCTTTTAATTTTTCATAGTTTTCTTTACTTAGTGTTATAGCCTCATCTATGGCCAAGCCTTGCATAATCACGCGGTAAAGATTTGGGCGGGTTTTTTTCCAGTTCCTTAAAGTCTGCACATCTACACCTAAAAATCCTGCTATATCTCGTTTTGTCATCTTTAACTCAAATTTTGATTTTTTAAAAGCTTAATCAATAAAATCTTAATTCCTAACAACATAATATTTATTATTTATTTTATAAAAAAGTATATATATTATGTTTTTTAAGATTTTTTAAAGTTTTATATTGCTATGATTTCTTTTATAATTTTACTATAAAGGAAAAATGATGAAAACCCAATTTAAGCTCGCTTTTATCAGCCTTGCTCTTATGGCATTTGTAGCGTGCGATTCAACTTCTATCAAAGAAACAACCTACTCAGACGGAGCCTTAAAAACACAAACTCCTTACAATGACGAAGGACGCATTCACGGCGAACGCAAAGAATACAATAGGGACGGACAGCTTATCCAAACAGAAACATTTAACAATGGTAAAAAAGAAGGACTTTCAAGAGTGTATTATTCAAATGGGCAAATCAAAGAAGAAGTTATGTTTAAAAATGGAAAAGAAAATGGTGCGTATAAAACATACAACGATAGAGGGGATTTGATTTTACAGATGAATTATAAAGACGGAAAGAAATTTGGACCATTTAAACAATATAACGCAGAAACTCTACAACTTATCGAAGAAGGTTCTTTTGGCGAGAAAGAACAGCTTGATGGTATTTACAAACAATACAACAAAGAAGGACTTCCTTTAAGCGAGCAGTCTTACAAAGATGGTAAGAAGGACGGCAAATTTGTGTATTATAAAGGTGCTGGCGAGATAGACAGAGAAGAAATGTGGAGTATGGCATAAAACAAAAGGATTAATTTTTGCTTTATTATCTCAATTTTGATGCAATTTTGCTTACTAAAAATCTATCAAATTTGCATCAAGATCACAAATTTAAACTATTATCAAATTTAACTTGATATTTTTTACAAACACAATCCACAACAAAAAACAATAAAAGTAAAAAGTTAAATTCGAGCTTTTTTCTTTCTTTAAGATATTATGATACAATCTCATTTTATTTTTAAATTCAGGAATTTTTATGGTTGAGATTAGAAATTTAAGTATGCGTTTTGCCAATCAGCTTTTATTTGAAAATGTCAATCTCACGCTTAAAAAAGGCGAAAGATATGGACTTATAGGAGCAAATGGGGCTGGAAAATCTACTTTTTTAAAAATTCTCTCAAAAGAGCTTGAAGCTAGTAGCGGCGAGATTGAGTTTGATGCTGGGCTTCGCGTGGGTGTTTTAAAGCAAGATCAATTTGCCTTTGAAAACTACAGCATAAAAGACGCGGTAATGTGTGCAAATGATAGGCTTTTTAAGGCTTTGAAAGAAAAAGAAAAGCTTTATATGAGTGAAGAATTTACAGATGCGATTAATGAGCGTTTAAGCGAGCTTGAGATCATCACAGCCGAAGAAGATCCAAATTATGACTGCGAAACGCGTTGTGAAAAGATTTTAAGTGCTTTAAAGATCAAGGATTTTAATGCTCCTATGTCAAGCCTTCAAAATGCGGATAAATTTAAAGTCTTGCTAGCTCAAGTGCTGTTTTTAGGTGCTGATGTGCTATTTTTAGATGAGCCAACAAACAACCTTGACTTTGAAACCATAGCTTGGCTTGAAAATGAACTTTTAAAGCATGAGGGCACACTTGTGGTTATCAGCCATGATAGGCATTTTTTAAACCGAATTTGTACGCGGATTTTAGATGTGGATTTTAAGCAGATTAGGGATTTTGCTGGAAATTATGATGATTGGTATATGGCTTCTACACTTTTGGCTAAACAAGCTGAGCTTAAAAGAGACAAAGCCCTAGCTCAAAAAGAAGAGCTTGAAAGCTTCATAAGACGCTTTTCAGCAAATGCAAGCAAGGCAAAACAAGCCACAAGTAGAGCAAAAGCCTTAGCAAAGCTTGAGCTTGAAGAAATTCAAATCTCAACGCGTCGCGATCCAAGCATACTTTTTCGCCCTCAAAGAGAGATAGGTAATGAAGTTTTAGAGTTAAAAAATATCTCAAAAAGCTATGATAAACCTCTTTTTAAGGATTTAAATCTCAAGATAGAAAAAAATGATAAAATCGCTCTTATAGGCACAAATGGCGTAGGCAAAAGCACTCTAGCTAAAATCATCGCTTCAAAACTAAAAGCTGATAGTGGGGATATTCATCTAGGCGCAACCATAGAACTTGGGTATTTTACGCAAGATACAAGTAGTGTTATTTGTGAAAATTTGAAACTTTATGAATGGCTCATGAGTGAGAAATTCAAAGACCTTGATGAAATTCGCAAATGTTTAGGTAGAATGCTCTTTAGTGGCAATGATCAAGAAAAACTAGCCTCAAGCTTAAGTGGGGGCGAAAAACACCGCCTAGCTCTTGCAAAACTTATGCTTGAACGCCCAAATTTCTTGCTTTTAGATGAGCCTGATAACCACCTTGATCTTGAAGCGATCATCGCTTTGGGTGAGGCTTTGTTTAATTTTAAAGGTGTGGTGCTTTGTATCAGCCACGATAGAGAGCTTATCAGTGCATTTGCAAATCGCATTTGGCACTTAAAAGACGGCGAGTTGATCGATTTTCGCGGCTCGTTTGAGGAGTATTTGCAAGGAGAGTTGTGATGAATACCTATAAAATCAAATACGCAGCTGGTTTTGGACACTACACCCAAAATCACAAAGGCTTTGGACCAACAATTTACATTGAAGAAACTGTGCTTTATGAAAGCACGAAGGATTATTTTGACTATATGGATTTTTATCTTTCGCATTCAAAAAGCGATGATACTTATTTTCATATCTCATTTTTAGAAGATCGCCCTCTAAGCGAGCAAGAACTAAAAACAAGAAATGCTTATCGCAAGCTTCGAGATGAACGCTGTGAAAAGGCTAAGCTTGAGTTCATCGAAAATTCAGAACTTGAAGCTGAATATCACCCTAAGCATGGAGATTAAGCTATAAAAATCTAAATTTTCTCCTTTTAGGAACGATTTTTGCTTGTTTTAAGAGCATATTTTGAAAGGAGAAAAGACTATGCAAGTAAATTACAAAACCATAAGTTCCATGGAATTTGATGTTTTAAGCGGAACTTATAAAAAAGTTGATAAGCAAGTTGAAGACGAATCAGCTTCGCTGTTCTCTCAGCTCATAAACAATGACGCAGAGCAAGAGCAAAACGACTTATCAAAACTAAGCACTGATATTTCAGGCTTTAACACAAGCGATCAGAGTTTTAATGATAGCTTTAACACAACACTTCAAAGCTTTCGTTTTAGACAAAGCGAAAATGAGTTTTTAAAGACTCAAAGCCCAGTCAATCAAACACAAGACGAGCAAAAGCAAAATTTAACTGCTGATTTGCTTTCTATGCTTTCTTGATCTAAAAAGCGAATTGCACCGAGCAAAAATAAAATGGATTGCAAACAAATGACTTGCAAAATAAAGCTTTTTCATTGTAAGGCTTTAAAAAGCCAAAGCAATCCATTCAAAAAAAAGCAGAAAATATGCTTCGCAAAACTTACACTTTGCACGCAAGAAAGCTTGCTTTTCAAACCTTACTTAACCTAGCTAAACAAGCCACATAAAATCTTTGAAGTTCAAATGAGTATTATTTTGCAAGAAAAATTGCAAACTTTTTTGCTGATCTTGACTTAAATTCAAATTTATACGCACCTTATCATCTTGAAATTCTGGATAAAATTCAAAGGCATTCTTAAGCAAAAAATGTCTTACTTTATCAAAATCCTTAATTTCAAGGCTTAAAACACTGCTTTTTTTAAACTCAAACTCCACAAGTTTGGCTACAGATATAGCCTCATTTACCGCTTGAGTATAAGCACGCACAAGCCCACCTGTGCCAAGTTTTATACCGCCAAAATAGCGCACAACAATCACCGCCACATTCACAAGCTCACTTCCTCTTAAGGCATTTAAACTTGGCAAACCCGAAGTGCCTTTTGGCTCATTATCATCACTTTTATCCTCGACAATCTGGCTCAATTCATTTAAAAATCGATACGCATAAACGAAATGAACGGCTTTGATATGCTCTTTTTTAAGCGTTTCAAGCAAATTTTTAAATTCAAAAAAAGGGCAAAGATATGCTATAAATTTGGACTTTTTAATTTCAATCTGGGTGCTATAGGTTTTTTCGATAGTTTTCATAAGAACATTATAGCAAAAAGCTTGAAAAGTATTCAAATATGAATTTCAAAACTTGCAATTACTTTAAAGACAAAAATACCAAAAAACTGCACTTTTACAAAAATATTAATTTTTCGTTTTTTTTTTTTTTTGATATTTTTTGATCTGAGTATTGATTGTCCTCTATACAATAAAGGTGTAAAATGAAATTTTTTGTAACAAAAGATGAAAGAAATAATATTATTTATCATTATAAGCCGCTAGATGAAATCAAACAAGAAACAAATATCAATTTTTATGGAAAAAATAATATCATTTTTTTATGTGAAAAAGCTTTTTTACAAAAAAGTAAAATTTATATATCAGGTGATGAAAATTTACTTTTTATAGCCAATACAAATTTTTGTATGGATATTAATATCTTTGGGTTTTCACTTTGTTATGTGGGAAATAATAATTTTTTAAATCCTTTTAGAAAACCTTCAAGAGCTGAATTATCAGAACATAAGGCTCTTATTATTGGGGATAATAATCTCATCTCTTGGGAATGCGAATTTGAAAATTTTGACTGGCATTTCATCTATGATAAAACAAGTAAAAAACGTATAAATGAGGCTAAAAACATACACATAGGAGATTTTTGCTGGATTTCTCAGAATGTTAAAGTCCTAAAAGGAGCCTTTGTTGCAAGTGGCTCCATTATAGGTGCTAGAAGTGTAACTTCAGGGAAAGTTTATTATTCAAATTCCATATATGCTGGAGTGAGTGCAAAAAAGATTAAAACCAATGTTTTTTGGCATGGTTCTTGCCCTATAGGTTTGGAGGACAAAAAAGCTATTCAAGCTTACAATTTTTATGATAAAGAGGAATGCTGTTTCACCTTCCAAAAAGAAAAATTCCTCAATCCAGCTCTAATAGAAAAAGAACTAGAAAGTATGGATACAGCTTTGCAAAAGCTTGAGTTTGTGTATGAT
>NZ_NXLK01000011.1:0-42004 GCF_005406235.1 Campylobacter sp. MIT 12-5580 | reverse complement strand
AGCCTTACTTAGCTTTTTAGCATAGGCTAAATTTGCAAAAGGATTATTAAGACTTGCTAGTCTTGAACCTATAGCCATATCATTGCTTAGATTCATTGTAGAGCTTACTGAACTTGAGGCTGAGTTTGCATTGGCTTGGGAGGTGGCGTTTGAGTTGATGTCATCAAGCGTTTTTGCGAAATTATCTTTGCTTAAAGCTATAGACACAGCTTCATTAAGACTTGCACTACTTGTAAGTATGCTATCAAAGATTTGATTTGCTGTAGTTTTATCGCTTGCCAAGTTTAAAGCTGAAGCTACACCTTGAAGGTTAGCACTATCTAAGAAAATGGCTCTTCTGTCATTGCTTACTCCAGCTCCTGCAGCTAATGAATCAAGTTTTTGAGTGATTTGAGTGCTGAGTTCTTTTTCTGCTTCGCTTGCATTTGGATTGAGTATATCAGCGATTTGTTTTCTAAGATCATCACTATAGTTGAAGTTGTAAGAGCTGCCAGCTTGATTTTCTACATTTTGAGCTTCAGCGATGAGAGTTGTTAAAGAATTGATTTGAGCGTCTAAATCAGCTACGATTGCATTTTGTAATGTAGTATCTATACCGCTTCCGCTTGATTGGACTTCTGTTTTTATGATTTCAAGTTGTTCTTTTTTCAAAAGAAGTTGCTTACTGAGTTTTTTCACTTCATCAGTAACCTTGCTTGTCATTAATAAAGATTTTTTATCTTCTGAGAGGCTGAGGGAGTATTCAAATAGATCTAAGCTGTTGCTTGTGCCAGCGTCATCGATAAACACATCAGCTGCTACTTCTGAGTTAAGTTGCTCGCCAAATTGCTCTTCAAAGCTTGAATAATCATTTGTTAAAATATCTCTATAACTTTGAACAAGCTGCAAGGATGTTCCACCGCCATTACTTGTTGTAACATCAGCGTTAAAGCCTCCATTGGCTCGTATTAAAAACTCGTTTGTAAAGCTTAGATTTCCAAGATTTTCTCTTGCAAAAACAAAACCTGTGTTTGTAATGTTTGCTGTGCCAGTAACTACGAATTGATCAGCTTTAGAATTCCCAACAAATTGAAATGCTGTTTCATTGGCTACTAAGTTGCCATTTACACGCACAGCTCCTGAAGTGATACTGCCATCTGGTAATCTTTGATCTGTTGCTACAATCACCCTAGAACCATAAGTGTGAAGAGTGCCACCACCAAAAGTATCAAAAGCTCCTCGATCTCCTTGAAGTGTTAGGTTGCCATTAAAAGTGCTTGTTCCATAAAAAGCTTGAAGGATCATATTTTTAAATGTAGTGTTTTTCGCTGTAATAGTAGGGCTTGAAATATAGGCTGGCTCGCCTGATCCTGAGCTAGCTGTGTTATTGTTGATAATAAGAGCATGTTCGCCCAAATCCATTCTTACACCACCTAAAATATCACTCATATCACTAATGTTTGAATTTATAGTAAGATCGTCATTTTTATATGCGTCTTTTAAAGTCGAAATTTGTGTGTTTGAATCGATATCAAAGTAAGTATCGATATTTGTTTTATCTTGTCCAGCATAATCTAAACTAATATCTACCGCACCTAAATTTGAAATTCCCAAAACAGCCAAAGTTGCTATACTTAAACAAAGTTTCTTACTCTGCACCTTTTTTAACTTCATAGTGTCTCCTTAAAGAAAAATTAAAATATCCATAAAATACTACCCCCCCCCCCCTGAAAAAATGCTTAAATTTAATATTTTTTTAAAAAAACTTGAATTTGAGGAGGAAAATTTTAAGTGATGATGGAAATTTTTAGATTAAAAATGAAGTTGGGTTTTGTGGATTTTGTGTATTGTTTTGCTTTTTTGGATTTATTTTTAAAAATAGTAAAACTTGCCTTTACTTAATTTTTGCTTATCACTCTTTGATCTTAGTTCGAAATGCCATAGCCTTATGCAAAGAGATAAAATCCACATTTTCAAGGCTCACGCCGCTTGGTATGCCTTGGGCGATTTTTGAGAAATGAAGATGAAAGTCTTTGAGTTTTTCCTCGATAAAAAAGATCAAAGCGTCTGAATTTATAGTGTGTGTGAGAGCAAAAATCAGTTCTTTGCAAGCATTTTCACTGATGAAATTTCTAAGCTTTAGCACAAGTTCATCACTGATCTCATCAAAGATAAAATAAAGCCCATCAAAACTTCCGCTTTCTTCAAGTATAAGTATATCTTTAGCACTTTGCACCACACAAAGTAAGTTTTTATCGCGGTTTTCATCACTACAAATTTCGCAAAGCTCATTTTCACTGAGGTTGCCACATTTTTGGCAGGGTTTGATAAAGCGGACTGCATTTTCTATATTGTGGGCAAGTTTTAGAGCAAGAGTGTGATTTTCAAGGAGCGTATAAGCAAGTCTTAGGGCTGTTTTTTTGCCTATACTTGGGAGGTTTGCAAAACTTTGCACGAGTTCGTTGAATTTTTCACTGCTATTGTGTGGCACTATTTTTTTCCTGATTGATTTGAAATTGATGAAAGCCATTTATGTATGCGTAACCAAGACTAAAATTATGCATCATACAAATTCTTTCGATGATATACAGCCCAAGCCCCATACCCTCGCTTTTGTTATCCTTATCTCTTGTAAAGGCTTTGAAGTATTCTTGAATGCTTTGTTTTAAAGGGGCTGCTTTGTTTTTAATCACGAAATGATCTTTATAGCATTCTACTATACAACTTTCATCATCTGAATGCTTAATCGCATTATCAATAAGGTTTTTAATCACCAAAGGAAAAATTTCAATATCAGCTTTAAAAATAGCGTCTTCAAAAAGCTTTACTTGTACTCTTTGTTCAAAGTCATCTCGCATAAGAAAAATTTTTGCTTCTTTTAAAAGCTCTGAAAAATGGTAGTTTTTAAATTGTAAATTATAATTTTTTGAAAGCAGGCTTTCTACTTTTGCAAATTCATTAATGAGTGAATTTAAACGTTCAAAAATCGCTATTAAACGTCCTTTTTGCTTGTTTTCTTCTATCATTTCAGCGATAATTCTTCCCTTGCCTATGGGTGTTTTTATCTCGTGCATTATAGTGCGTAAGAAAAGCTGTCTTGACTCTATGAGTTGGTGATTTTTATTCATAGTGTTGTAAAACTCAGTAGCGATTTTGCCTATCTCATTGTTTTGATAACCTTGAGGCGAAAAGCTCTTACCACTTGCCGTTTGGGCAACTTCAAGGCGAAGTTTTGTAAGGGGTTTTAAAGAGTTAATGATAGAAATATATAAAAAAGTCGTTAAAGCCAAAGAAAGCAAAAAGCCCAAAAAGATAAATTTAAAAGAGGTATTTTCTTTGTTTGATTCTAGGATTAAATCGTGATCTTGGTTTTGCACCTGTAAAAAAAGCTGATTGTTGTAAGAAATGGAAGTAAAAACCCCAAAATTTGTAGCAACTTTAAAAATTTCATTGCCCTTACTTTTGATCTTATTTGAGAGTTTTTCACCTTTGACGATACTAAAACTATTGCTTAGCAGGTAGTTTAGCAAGTCTATATTTGAGTTTTCATTGTAATTGCTTGTGAGTGATTTGATAACATTTTTTTGTCTTAGGCTTTGATTTTCATGGTGTATATCCATTTCAAGAATGATAGAAAGGGCAAATAAAGCACAAACGAGCAAAAAAACAACGATAAATAAAACACTAACTTTAGTGCGAATAGAATAAGATCTCATCCTATGAGTTTATACCCTATGCCCCTTACCGAAAAAATATGCTTTGGTGTCTTTGAGCTATCATTAATCTTTGTTCTTAAACGTCCGATGATGACATCAAGACTTTTTGAGTCTTTGTCTTTGAGGCTTTTGCAGTGTTGCACGAGCTGTTCTCTTGAAACTGAAAAACCATGCTGGCGGATAAGATAATCAAGGATTTCATACTCAGCTGGAGTAAGGGTTAAAACATTGCCATTATATGAAATTTCATGTTTTCTTTCATCAACTCTAAAGCTTGAATTTATAGTTTGATTGCCATGATCGCTTTGTTTTTTAGAGCGACGAATAAGACTCATAATCCTTGCATACATTTCTTTTGGATCATAAGGCTTTGGCAGATAATCATCAGCCCCGATTTGCAAGCCAACGACTTTATCGCTGATATCTCCACGAGCTGAAGAGATGATGATGGGAATATCACTTTTTTGTCTGATCTCGCGGCACACCTCAAGTCCATCAATACCAGGCAGGGTAAGATCTAAGATCAAGCAATCGTAATTTTTAATGCTTGAGCTAAGCCCAAGATATGGATCTTCATAGTTGGTAACCTTGATGTTAAATTGCGCAAGGTATTCAGAAAGCAAGGTAGCAAAATCTGGATCATCTTCTATCATCAAGACACTAATCATTCCTCTTCCTCCATGCTTTTGTAATGAAAAATAAATTTTTGATGTAGCTATTATAACAAAGATTAAATAATAATTATAAAAAATTTGGTAAAATACTTTTTTTAAAATTTATAACGAAACAAAATAAAGGAAAAATAAGTGGAAATAAGTTATTATGAACTTCTTGAAATTTCGCGTGATGCTGACAAAGAAACGATAAAAAAAGCCTACAGAAAACTTGCATTAAAATACCACCCAGATAGAAATCAAGGCGATAGCGACTCAGAACAGAAGTTCAAACTTATCAATGAAGCCTATGAAATTTTAAGCGATGAGAAGAAAAGAGCTTTGTATGATCGCTATGGAAAAGAAGGCGTGAAAGGTAGCTCTGGAGGTGGTTTTGGTTTTGAGGATTTTGATTTGGGCGATATTTTCTCAAGCTTTTTTGGAGGTGGCTTTAGCAGAGGTTCAAAACAAAAAGCAAATCCAGAAAACAAATACAGCCAAAACGCCAAAACTCAAATTCAAATCAGCTTTAAAGAAGCGGTATTTGGTTGTAAAAAAACGCTTCATTTTCATTATAAAAGTTTTTGTAAAACTTGTGATGGTAGCGGTTCAAAAGACGGAGCTTTGCAAACTTGCCCAACATGCAATGGTAAAGGGCAAGTTGGTTCTACGCGAGGTTTTATGACTTTTGTGCAAACTTGTTCAGCGTGTAATGGCATTGGGCAGATCATCAAAGAAAAATGCCCAGATTGTAAAGGTGCTGGCTTTAACGAACTTGAGGAAAAAACTGAGCTTGAAATTCCAGAGGGTATTGATAATGGTATGATTTTGCGAGTGCAAGGCAAGGGAAATATCCTTAAAAATGGCACTAGAGGGGATTTGCATATCGTTGTTTTGGTTGAAGAAGATGCTAATTTTATCAGAGATAATCTTGATATTTATATCGAATTTCCGGTATTTTTCACTCAAGCTGCTTTAGGACAAAAGATCAAAATCCCTACTATAAGGGGCTCTGCTTTTTTAGAACTTCCTGTTGGAGCAAAGGACAAGGATCATTTTGTGCTTGAAAATGAGGGCGTAAAAGATATACACAGCAACAAAATAGGCAGGCAGATCGTGCAAATTGCTGTGCAGTTTCCAAACAAGCTAAATGAAGAGCAAAGAACTTTGCTTGAGGAGCTTAACAAAAGCTTTGGCGTAAGTGAAGATGGACTTCATCAAGAACAAAAAGGCTTTTTTGATAAACTTGCTTCGTGGTTTAAATAAACTTTGTGCTGATTAAAGCGAATAAAATCAAGGCACAAGAAACCAAAATCAGTAAAATTACGCACAAAAAATGGTTGTTTTCATAACTTTATTGTGTTATAATCATACTTTTAAAATTCACAAGAGCTGTTTTTGTCTTTTGTGGGGGTTTATTTTCTAGGAAAAAAATGCTAAAAAAACACCTTTATATCGCAAGCGATCATGCGGGTTTTGAGCTAAAAAAAGCTCTTTGCGCTTTCTTTAAGGAACAAAATTTTGATTTTGATGATCTTGGCACTCATGATGAAAAAAGCTGTGATTATCCAGATTATGCACATTTGCTTGCTTCAAAGATCGATGAAAACAGCTTTGGCATACTTATTTGTGGTTCAGGTATTGGTATGAGTATAGCCGCAAACAAACACAAATGTGTCCGCTGTGCTTTGTGTAACGACTTAACAGCTGCTAGACTTGCTAGAGAGCATAATAATGCAAATGTTCTTGCGCTTGGGGCGCGTTTTGTGAGCGTTGATCGTGCAAAAGAGATTGTAAAAGAATTTCTAAATACTGAATTTGAAGGTGGCAGACATACTCAAAGAGTGCATAAAATCGAGGAAAAAGAATGTTGTTAGATTGGCTTGTTTTAACCTTATTGATTTGTTTGTGTTTGTATCTTACTGTTATGCTTTTGTATTACAAAACCTTGCTAAGTAAAGAAAAAATTTCAAAAGATTTTATCAAAAATAACCTTGATGACACTGAAATCGTCATTCGCAAGCTTCAAATTCAGCTTCAAAGAAGCTTAGGAAATATAGATATTTTAACTGAAGAACTCAATAAAATCAAAAGCGATTTAACCTCGCTTCGAACAAGAAATTCCCAGTATAGATTAGAAAATGACAAGCTCAGGCAAAGGATTAAAGAGCTTGAAGCTAAGATAGAGGCATTATTATGACAAAACTTACCCAACAAGAGCAAGAATTTCTTGCTTCAAGGATTAGAACAATTCCTGATTATCCTAAAAAAGGCATACTTTTTAGAGATATTACCACCTTACTCAATGACAAAGAAGCTTTGTTTTTCTTGCTCGATCATTTAGAGGATCGCTATAAGGATAAGGAACTTGATTTTATCGCTGGCACTGAAAGTAGAGGCTTTATCTTTGCAGCTTTACTTTGCGCAAAGCTTCATCTGCCTTTTGTGCCAATAAGAAAGCCCGGCAAACTTCCTTATAAAACCTTTAGCTGCGAATATACTCTTGAATATAGACATGACATTTTAGAAATTCATCAAGATGCCTTTGATAAGGTAAAAGATGCTAGAGTGCTTTTGGTTGATGATTTAATCGCCACTGGAGGCACAGCTCTTGCTTCTTATGAACTTATTAAAAAAGCAGGGGCTCAATGCGTCGAAGCTTGTTTTTTAGTCGATCTTGTTGCACTTGGCGGGTCTGAAAAATTGGCTAATCTTACTTCAGTGTATAGTGTCTTGGAGTTTTAAGTATGGAAGAGTATTTAAAAGAACTGCTGTATAATTATCAGCATTTAGCTTATATTATCATCTTTTTGTGGTGTATTTTAGAAGGTGAGTTGGCTTTGATTTTGGCTGGAATTTTTGCTCATGAAGGACATGTAAATTTAGCTATGATTATCTTTGTGGCTGGGCTTGGTGGCTTTGTGGGCGATCAAATTTATTTTTATATAGGCAGATACAATAAAAAATACATTCAAAAAAAACTTCGCTCGCAAAGGCGAAAATTTGCTGTAGCACATTTGCTCTTGCAAAAATTTGGCTGGCCTATCATCTTCATACAAAGATATATGTATGGTTTTAGGACGGTGATTCCTATGAGTATAGGTATCACTCGTTATAGTGGGAAAAAATTTGCCTTTATTAACCTCATCTCAGCTTGGGTTTGGGCGGCTATCACCATACTTTTGGCTTGGTTTTTTGGAGAAGAAATTTGGAAATTTGTGAAGTGGGCTGAGGAGCATTGGTATTATGCGGCTATACTTATCATCAGCTTTTTATCATTAATGATTTTTGGCTTTAAGCAAATGGAAAAAGCGATATTAAGAAAAAGGAATAGAACATGAAGATTGAATTCAGTGAAAAGAAACTTAGCGCTATTAAGGCTGATTTTGAACTTGTCTTTGTGCAAGATAAAAATCTCAAGCCTTTTAAGGAAAGCAAGGCTTTGTTTGATTTGCAAAACTACACAGGTGAGGGACTTTGCCTTGATAGTGCGAATAAAAAACTTTTTGTAGAGCTTAAAAGTCTTGAGTATGAGGATATTCGCCTAGCTTTTGCAAATGCGTATAAAGCCTTAAAAACACTTAATATTAAAAGCATAAAAAGCCCTTGCGTAGTTGGAAAATGCACTTTTAGAAGCTTTGCAAGTATGGTTGAGGGCATTGAGTTTGCAAGCTATGATTTTAATAAATACAAAAGTGAAAAAAAGCCTACTAAACTTGAAACCCTCATCATCTCAAAAGATGAACTTAATGGCAAAACTTATGAAGCTAAAGATGCAAAAGAAGGCTTAGAAGCTGGCAGAATTTTAAGCAAGGCAAGTCATTTTACCAAAGATATAGTCAATGAAATCCCAGAGCTTTACACTCCGCTAAAAATGGCAGAAGACGCTACAAAACTAGCAAAAGAAAATAAAAATATCACTTGCAAAGTGTATGATGAAAACTTCCTTGCTAAAGAAAAAATGAATGCCTTTTTAGCAGTAAATAAAGCCTCTATCCACCCACCTCGCCTCATTCACCTAAGCTATAAAGCTAAAAATGCTAAGCAAAAAGTAGTATTCGTAGGCAAAGGACTTACTTATGATAGCGGAGGTTTGAGCTTAAAGCCGGCTGATTATATGCTAACTATGAAAGCAGATAAAAGCGGAGCAGCTGCAGCTATGGGTATCATCAAAGCTGCAGCTGAACTTGAACTGCCTTTTGAAATTCATGCCATTTTAGGAGCAACTGAAAATATGATAGGAGGCAATGCCTTTAAGCCAGATGATGTGCTTATCTCAAGAGAAGGCGTGAGTATAGAGGTGAGAAATACAGACGCTGAGGGACGTTTGGTTTTGGCTGATTGTCTTTCTTATGCTCAGGATTTAAAGCCAAATTTACTCATCGATATGGCAACCTTAACAGGAGCTTGCGTAGTAGGACTTGGAGAATACACAAGTGGCATTATGGGTAATAACGAGGACTTGCAAAATGACTTTTATCAAGCGAGCAAAAAAAGCGGAGAATATGCTTGCGTTTTACATTTTAATCCTCATCTAAGAGAACTTATCAAATCAAATATAGCCGATGTAAGTAACACAGGCACAAGCAGATACGGCGGAGCCTTAACAGCTGGGCTATTTCTCGATAAATTTGTCCGCAAAGAGTATAAAGATAAATGGCTTCATCTTGATATAGCAGGACCTGCTTATGTGGAAAAAGCTTGGGGCTATCAAAACTTTGGAGCAGGAGCAGCTGGGGTAAGAATGTGCATAGCGTATCTTTTAGAGCTTGCAAGAAAAGATGAGAAAGAGAAAAAGGGCTTAAAAAAATGAACCTTTCAGTAGGTATAGTAGGCTTACCAAATGTTGGTAAATCCACGACTTTTAATGCCCTAACCAGATCCCAAAATGCTCAAAGTGCAAATTATCCTTTTTGCACCATAGAGCCAAATAAAGCCCTTGTTAATGTGCCAGATACTAGGCTAAAAGAGCTTGCTAAGATAGTAAATCCTCAAAAAATCTTGCATTCTGTGATAGAATTTGTAGATATTGCAGGACTTGTAAAAGGAGCGAGCAAGGGCGAGGGCTTGGGCAATAAATTCCTCTCAAATATAAGAGAAACCGAGGTGATCTTACACCTTGTGCGTTGCTTTGATGATGGAAATATCACTCATGTTGAAGGCGAGGTTGATCCTATAAGAGATATAGAAATCATTCAAACCGAGCTTATCTTAGCTGATATTGAACAACTTAGCAAAAAAATAGAAAAGCTAAACAAAGAAGCAAGGGCAAATGCTAAGGGTGCAAAAGAAAGCCTAGAGCTTGCTAATGCTTTGTTAGAGCACCTCAATAAAGGCTTAAGTGCGAGCAGCTTTGAAGACAAAGAAAATGAAGCTTTTAAAAGCCTTAACAAAGAACTCCGCTTACTTTCAGCCAAAGAAGTGATTTATGGGGCAAATGTTGATGAGGCAAGTTTAAGCAAGGAAAATGCTTATGTAAAGGCTGTGAAAGAATACGCCAAAACGCATCATCATGAAGTAATCATGCTGTGTGCAAAGATAGAAGAAGAGCTTGTTGGACTAAGTGAAGAAGAGGCAAACGAGCTTTTAGCATCTTTAGGCGTAAAAGAAAGTGGCTTAAATAGTATCATTAAAATCGCTTTTCATAAACTAGGGCTTATTAATTATTTTACCGCTGGTGAGATAGAAGTAAGAAGCTGGACTATTTATAAAGGCGATAAAGCCCCAAGAGCAGCAAGCGTTATACACAATGACTTTGAAAAAGGTTTTATTAAGGCTGAAGTGATAAGCTATGAGGACTTTATCACTTGTGGGGGAGAAGCCAAAGCAAAAGAAGCTGGCAAACTTCGCCTTGAAGGCAAAGACTATGTGGTTCAAGATGGCGATGTTATGCATTTTCGCTTTAATGTATAGCTAGAATTTATTTCTCTGGCTTGTGAATTTATAAATTTGGCGAGCCAGATTTTACATACTTTAAAAGCTTATCTTTTGTAAATTTGAAAAATATTTTCAAGAAAAGCAAATTTGCATTGACTTTTTGTTTTTTTTTTTTTTTGATAAATTTGAAATCATTTTTTTACAAAGGATTTCTATGAAAAGTTTAAAACTTTTAACTTCAACCCTCATCTTAGGTGCTGTGCTTACAGCTTGCTCTTCTGATTCAGACTCTGGAAATTTTAAACCAAAAAATGAATGGCAAGAAAAAGCTTTTGAGCTTGTAAAAGATGAGGAAAAAAATGCACAATTTTTAAGCTATGAAGAAATAAAAGCAAAATATAATATCCCAGCAAATGCTAAAATTTGTAAGGCTGAAGTGCATATAGGCACACCAACACCCGGAATTAAAGGAATGATCTTTCCTATAGCTTTTACTGATAATATAGAGGACTATGATAATTTTAAAAATGGAAAATATAAAGATTTTTATATCCCTATTTTTTATATCAATAAATACAAAATTGATGGTAAAGATATTGTAGAAGAACGCGCTCAAATATTAGCTTACAATAAAATACTTGGCTTATTTTCTACAAGTATGCTTTTGCCTAAAATTGATCCTAAAAGTATCGATCCAAAAACTTGCGAATAAGCAAAAAACAAGAGGCAAAAATTTTGCCTCTTGAAAAAATACAATTTAAAATTCAGCCATAACACATAAAACAAAAACTATATTTTAAATTTTAAAAAGATACAACAACGCACACAATTTCTTTAATGCTTTTAAAATTGGAACGAAAATTGCTTTTAAGCTTTTAAATTTAAAGACAAGGAAAGACAAATGAAAGCAGCGTTGATGATACTTGCACTTTGTATCGCAAGCTTTGCGGTGCAGGTTAAGGATGTGGCAAACACCGTTGGTGTGCGTGATAATCAGCTTATAGGATATGGGCTTGTAGTGGGGTTAAATGGCAGCGGAGATGGCACAAACTCACAATTTACCATTCAATCCATATCAAATTTACTTCAAGGTATGAATATAAAAGTCAATCCAGATGACATAAAGTCTAAAAACACCGCAGCTGTTATGGTTACAGCAAAATTACCGGCTTTTGCAAAAAGTGGGGATAAACTTGATATAACCGTTTCTTCTATGGGCGATGCAAAGTCTTTGCAAGGTGGCACACTTTTGCTTACAGCATTAAGGGGGATAGATGGTGAAATTTATGCTATCGCTCAAGGTGTTGTTTCAACAGGAGGCATTACAGGAGGAGCTGGTGGGCGTGGTGGCAATCACTCTACAAGTGCTTCTGTTTTAGCTGGAGCAAGTGTTGAGCGAGAAATTCCTCAAAATTTTAGTCAAAGTGATAATCTTACTCTAAGCCTTAAAACAGCAAGCTTTAAAACAGCAAATGATATAGAAAAGGCATTGAATTTTGCTTTTGATAGCGAGATCGCTCAAGCGCTTGATTCACGCACCATTCGCCTTACAAAACCAGATGAAGTTTCATCGGTTGAATTTATGGCAAGGGTTTTAGAACAAGATATAGACTTTGTGCCAGAAAATAAAGTCGTTATTGATGAGCGAAGTGGAACTATCATCTCTGGAGTAAATGTCGAGGTTGAGCCTATCTTAATCACGCATAAAGAAATCACCATCAAAATAGAACCAAACACTCAAGCACCACTAGCAGCAAACGAACTTGATATGAAAGATGGCGGTATCATCGATCCTACATCAAATACCCTAAGGATCAATGCAAATAAAACAACCGTAGCAAATGTAGCAAGAATGCTTAATAAACTCGGTGCAAGCCCAAATGATATTATTTCTATCATGCAAAACCTCAAAAGAGCAGGGGCTATTAACGCTGATTTGGAGGTGATTTGATGAAAGTGGATAATTTTATAGCAAGCTTTAATGCTCATACGCCAAATTTATATAATGCAAATAAAGCTCTTAAAAATGAGGTTGAGCCGAGCAAAACACAAAGCCAAACACAAGAAGATGCCGAATTTGATAAGGCTTTAAAAGAGCAAACTGATGCGTTTGAAGCCTTTTTGATTAAAACTGTGCTTGATATTTCGATGAAAAATAAAGCTTCGATTTTTGAAAAAGACGCAAGCGATGATATTTATACTTCTATGTATAATGATACCATGAGTAAGGCTTTAAGTGGTGGAATGGGCTTTTCACAATTATTGTTTAATTTTTTGAAAGAAAGGGCTTAAGTTTTTTCGCATTTAGTCGATCTAGCTTGTAGAAAAGAATACTTAAGGGAGTCTAGGATGATAAATGCGCTTACACAAAGCTTCGTAGGAAGCACGGCGACAAATGTTTCGCAACTAAATAAAGAGTCAAAAACAAATGAGACTCAAAAAACGGAAAATGAAAGGCTATCAAAACTAGCCGATCAGATCAAAAAAGGCGAATATAAGCTTGATATGAACGCAACCGCTCAGGCTATCAGCGATTCGCTACTTTAATAAGATCATTTCCCTTTTTTTGAGTTTGGGCTCTAAGAAAGGGAAAAAATGATCAAGGATTATCTTCGTAAAAGCAATGAGCTTTTAGACGAGCTTATCTCTCAAACGCAACTTGATATAGCCAATATCAAAGAAGGAAAACACAAAAGTGTTCCTGAAAGTGTTGAAAACAAAAACCGACTTATAGCTGAATTTAAGGCTGTGAAAAAACAGCTTGATGATACTCTTATTTCTTTAAGTGATAATGGGAAGAAAAACCTTGCTGAATTGCTTGATGAAGAGGATAAAGCTGAACTTGGAAATTTTAAAAATAAGCTTGAAAGCCTCCATACTATCAATAAAGAATACGCCAAACTTGTAATCGTTGTAAAAAATTTCTTTGATGGACTTTTAAACAATATGTTTGATCAAGGAAGTGGAACGAATAATGCTTATACAAATTCAAAGACAGATGTAGCTTCTCTTTTTAAGCTCAATGTATAAAGGATAAATCATGAGTATATTTGCTACTTTAAATAAGGGTGTTACAGGATTAAAAGCCTCAGAAATTCAAATCGCTACTGCAGGAAACAACATCTCAAATACCAACAGCACTTTTTATACGCGTCAAAGAGTGATACAAACGACTGCTGGGCATTATAATGTGCAAGGTGGCTTAGAAATCGGTATGGGGACAAATGTCGAAACCATAGTTAGACTTCACGATGAATACTCTTATAGCAAGCTAAAAGATGCAAGCACACAGCTTGAATTTACAAACTATATGAAAACGAAGCTTGAAGAGATAGCCAAGCGCTTTCCGGATATACAAACAAATGGTATTTTAGCGGATTTAGAAGCATATAATCAAGCATGGAATGATCTTTCTTCAGCTCCAAATGATGGTGCTGTTAAAGAAAATTTAGTCAAAGTTGCTCAAAGTTTTACAGAACATTTAAATAGCACTTATAAAGATATGCTTAAGATCGAGCAAACTATAAATGATGAGATTAAGCTTACGGTTGATGAGATTAATTCTATAGGCGAAGAAATCGCTAATATCAACAAACAAATCGCCAAGCAAGAAGTGCTTGATACAGATCACGCAAACGAACTTAGAGACAAGCGAGATGAACTTGAACTTACACTTTCAAAACTTGTTGATGGTGTGGCAACGAAGACGATTATGGGACAAAGTAGCCAGCTTGAATCAACCATGACAGATGGGGGCAAATACTATAATCTTACCTTGCACGGACATGTGATCGTAAATGGCTCAAATTTTGTTCCATTGAAAATCATCACAGATGAAGTTAGCGGAAGTCATAAAATCGTCTATGAAACAACTGATGAAAGGATCACTGATCTTACGACAAGGATTTCAGGTGGTAAGCTAGGCGCACAGCTTGAGCTTCGAGGAAGAACTTATATCAAAGATGAGCAACGTTATGATGGCGGTATGATTCAAGAGTATAAAGATATGATGAATACTTTCACAAAAACACTCATTACGCAAACAAATAATATCTACGCTTCATCAGCAAAAAGTTCTCTAAGCTCAGATACCCTGCCTCATCTTGATAATAATACAAGTTTAATAAGTTATGATAAAAACATACAAATAGGCACTTTTGATTTGGTGTTGTATGATGATAAGGGCAATAAAGTCAATACTAAAACTATTACCATAGATGTTAATACAACTATGCAAGATCTTGTCAATCAAATCAATTCAAACACTGATGATAATGCAAATAACAATGGACTTGATGATATAGATGATTATCTAAGAGCGACTTTTAATTATGATACTCGAAGCGAATCTGGACTTTTTCAAATCAATCTTATCAATCCAAACTATAAAATCGCCATAGAAGATAAAGGCACAAATTTCAGTGGCTCTTTAAATATAGGTGGTTTTTTCAGTGGCTCAAGTGCAAGTGATATTCGTGTAAAAACAGAATACCTAAGCGATCCAAGCAAGCTTAGAGCAAGCTATAATGGTGCTGATGGGGGCAATGAAGTAGCAAATGCCTTACAACAACTTCAGTATGATGAGGTAAATTTTTACAATGAAGATGGCACTATAGTCAAAAAGTCTTTGGATGGATACTACCGCCTTTTTACAGGAAAAATCGCAACTGATGGCGAGACAAACAACAACACTCACGCTACAAATACGACTTTGTATAATTCTGTGTATGAAGAATTTCAGTCTTTAAATGGCGTTAATACAAATGAAGAATTAGCAGCTCTTATTCAATATCAAGCAAGCTATGGAGCGGCTTCAAAAGTCGTTACCACCGTCGATCAAATGCTTGATACCTTGCTTGGACTTAAGTCATAAGTGCTTGCTTTAAAGAAAAGGCTAGAGCACTTTGCGCGTGAGAAAAACACGCTTGAAGCTCTAGCTCTTGCTCCTGATCCTTTGCAGATTGCTAAAGCTCATCAAGATGAGCTTATAAGTCTTATTTGTGCTTTGTTTGCGTATGGAAATGCTAAAAATATAGTGAATTTCTTACAAAAACTTGATTTTTCCGTGCTAAAACTTGATGAAAAGGCGATAAAAAGCTATTTTTCACAAGCTAAACTTAAATACCGCTTTGAAAACAGCAAGGATATAGAGCAAATTTTCATTACCCTAAGACGTTTCGTGCAAAAATACACACTTAAGGATTTTTTCACAAAAAACTATCAAGAAAAAGGCGTGATATACGCACTTAAAGCATTTATTGATGAAATTTATCGTTTGAATCCATATAGAAGTTATGGCTATGAGTTTTTCTTTTCAAAGCCTTTTTTAAACGAACCAAAATCACCCTTAAAACGTTACAATATGTATCTTCGCTGGATGGCGCGAAAAGATGCTTTAGATATGGGGCTTTTTGATGAAATCAAAGCTAAGGATTTGTTTATCCCGCTTGATACACATACGCACAAAGTCGCTTTAAAACTAAAACTTATGCAAAGAAAAAATTATGATTTTAAAGCCGTGCTTGAGCTTACTCAAAATTTGCGTCAATTTGATCCAAACGATCCTATAAAATACGACTTTGCACTCTATCGCTTGGGACAAAGTAGAGAGTATATGAGTTTGTAAAACTTATATTTTATTTATTTAGCTTTATTTTGTCTTAATTTTTTTATCCTACGCACATCGATAAAAATGAATTTGATAAGCCCCCCCCCCCTTCCAGCGATTATTATAAGCTTTAATAAAAGCTTCACCAAGTTTATATGATAAATGTTCTTTGAGTTTTAAAGCTTCTTTATAGTCTGCATAAGTTTCAAGTGGAGGAAGTTTTAAGCTTGGATTATTTTTTATTTTTTCTTGATAAATTCTTTGCTCTTCTTTGTGTTTATCTTTGATATAAGATAATACATAAGGCATTCTTATATATCCAAGTAAAGATTTTGAATTTTCTATCATCACCATGCCCATTTTATATGAAAGATGATTATAAATTCTTTGTTTTGCACCTGTTCTTATCAGCAATTCTTGTGCAAGTTTTTGTTCTGTATGTTTATTTATGGTAAGTAAATTGATCTTTTCTTGTTCTAGCTTTTTCTTTTCTTGGGCGAGTTTTTGTAATTTGTAAGCAAAATCTACATTAAGCTTGATTTTTTCATCTAAAAGCTCTTCTTTGAAAACAGGTGTTTTAGAAGCCATATCCCACCACAAATCAAGATAGTTGTTATAATAAAATATGCTATCAGCATAGCCTCCACGAAAATTCATATAATCATAAAGCTGTAGCCAAGGCTTAGGGCGTATATAATGAATGATTTTTACTCTTTGTTTAAACTGCTTGAAATCCTCGTAAGCAAAGATATCTTTTTTATCTGAATCATGAGTTTGAAGCCAATAATTATAATATATTGGAATTTTTAAAGTATCATTAGCGCATATTGCATTAAATATATCTTGATCGGAGTAAATTTTTCTATTGGGATTTTTAGCAAATTCTAAGCATTTTTGCTTTAAAGTTCTTGCATTCCAGTGTTTGAGATTAAAATAAATAAAACCACAATTTATGCTAAGATTGTTTGTATTATTCTCAAACATATAAGCTGTTATTAAGCTTTTATCTTTAAAATCAAGGCTAAAAAGCATTCGTATATCTTTCATTACAAGCATATCAGCGTCGATAAAAAGGCAGGTTTGAGCTGATACAAAATCACCCACAAGTAAATTATAATATGTTGCATAGCAATTTTTCCATTTTGGCACTTTAAGTTCTTCTTCAAAAAGTTTATCATCAACAAGATGAATTTCAAGCTCGCAAGGATATATTTTGTTTAATTCATCAATGCAATTTTTAAGCTTTGCTCTTGAATGCTCGCTGATGGCATTGATGATGATATGAAAAACATAGCCTTCTTTTTGCTCAAGCTGACTTAAGCTTTCATAGTCCAATCTTGCATAATTTTCAAGCTCTTTATCTAAGGCTAAATGAGTAAAAAAATCCTTAAAAACAAGAGTAGTATCAGTATGTTTAACTATGCTTGTCATAGTAACAGCACAATATTTAATGTATTTTTCATCTATGGTAAAAGCTATGTGAAACATTTATTCTCCTTTAAATTTATGTTTTGACAAAAATTACCCAGTTACCAATGGCTAGTGGTATAAAATCAAGTTTGTATTTTTCACTAAACTCATCAACGGCTTTTTTTACTCCGCTATGTAATGAAAAATATCCAGCCACGCAAAGCACCCCATTTTTTACTAAACGAGGATAGAAAAACTCTAAACCCTCTAATACAGGATTGTATAAATCCGGATCAAGATTAACCAGACAAAATTTTTTATTTTCTAGCCCTTGTGTGGTTTGTGGAAACCAACCTTGCTTGATAATGACTTTTTGAGGATTTGGCATTTTGCTTAAAACCAGCTCTTTAGAAGTGTTGCTTAAATGCCCTTCTCCAAATTCTTTGGCAAAAACATTGTCTCCTTTTTCAATATCATCTTTTGCATAGCCTTCAAAGGTATCAAAAAGATATAAGCTTTTATCTGGAAAGTATTTATTGAATCTTTTTGCAGTATCGCCTTGATATACACCAAGCTCAGCTATACTTCCTTTAATATCCTTTTGGGCAAAAATTTGAGCTAATTTAGCTAAAAATTTTTCAAGTGGTTCATAATAACTTTGATAAAAAGGATTAATGATCTTATCTTGAGCTATGTTAAACTCATCTTTAAGTTGCTTTATAATGTCTTCTCCACAAACTGAAGCTACAAAAATTTGATCAAAATTTGTTTGTGTTAAGATTTGAGGTGCTTGCACCATAAAGCTTTTTTCTTGCAATTCAATCATCGTGCCATGCTTTTTTGAATCATTATCCACAAAAAAGAGTATTTCATACCCCCCCCCCCAGCCTATTATTTAAAATTTGAGCAGCGACTTCTCTACCGCCAGTAGCTGCACCAAAGATGATGATTTTTTTCATTGTTTCTCCTTTAAAATTTGATTTGCTTTTTCTAAATCCTCTTTAGTATTTATATCAAGGCTTTCTTTTTCGTTCATTATATAAGGCAGGCTTTTTGGGATTAAAAAGCTTTTGTATTTTTTGAAAAGTTCTGTTTTTACTATATAAATTGCACCATTGCTCATAAAAACTTCAGGCAAAGCTTGACGAGGTGTGAAAGGAAAGTCATTATTACAAATTCCTTTTAAGTCCCCATTTTCATCTAATATAAAAGCTTTTAACAGCTCTTTGTCAGCTAGCTTAACACTCATTAAGCTATTGGCATTTTCGCTTTGAAATTTATGAAAGGCTTCATCAATGTGCTTGTGTGTTCTAAAAGGTGAAGTTGGTTGAAGTAGGATAATATTTTCAAAACCCTCAAAATGCGTTAAGGCGTGCAGTATCAAGCCATCGCTTCTAGCATTATCTGTTGCAAGTTCTTGAGGGCGAAGCAAAGGTTTAATGTTGTTTTCTTTAGCATAGGCTAGATATTCTTTAGAATCACTACTTAAAACAATTTCATCTATACAAGTAGCTTTTTTAGCTGCTTCAAAAGTGTAATAAAGCAAAGGCTTGCCATCAAGTAGGGCAAGATTTTTGTTCTTTATGCCTTTTGAGCCAGCCCTTGCTGGGATTATCGCTAGAGTCATGACTTTTCCTTAACCAAAACTGGCTTTGCCAAAGTCAAATTCGTTACAATCATATCTTGGCAGAGCTTGTGGACGCATTTTTAAGTCCTCTAACTTTGTATCTCTTGATTCTACATTGAAAGAAAAAGCTACACCAAATTCACTTAAGCTTTTTTCAGTAAAGTCTGTAAAGGTGTGAAATCCCCCATAAGGATAACAAAAAAGCTTTGTTTCAAGCTTTGTCAAAAGCTGTTCTAAAAAATCAAAAGAATGATGAATTTCTTTGATTTGCTCATTTTCACTCAGCTTTGAAAAGACAAAATGCTTAACGCTATGAGAGCCAAGTATCATTTTGTTTTCATGCATTTTTATAAGTTCTTTTTCACTCATATAGAGATTTTTAAATATAAGCTCATCATTTGCAAATTTTTTCACAAGTTCATCTAAAATTTGTTCCCTAAATTCATATTTTATATAATAATTAAACATTTTTTTAAAATCCTGCGTTGCTTCATCATTATCTTGTTTTGTGTAGGTTTTGGCTTTGAAATTTTCTAGCTTATCCATTTCAAGCATATTTTCACAAACTAAGTTCCTAGCTTCTTTCATCAAAGCCCCCCCCCCCTATCTTGCCTAGTAGATAATGAATGCGGTGCACATCAAGTGCTTTTTGTCTTTCATACACTCCTGTTGGGATAAAAAATAAACCAAAAATTCCTCTTTTTAAAAATTCTGGCAAAACAAAATTATAATGATCGATAAAGCCATCATCAAAGCTGGGTAAAATTTTATTTTTTACTTTAGCAAAGATATGCTCATCATGAGGATTTTCACAAAGTGCTAAAAAATCCTCATATTTTACAAAGCCAAATTTTTGCCCAAAAAAGTCAAGCTGCTTTTTAAAATTTTCAACTGAAAGATAGCGAAAATACGGGAAGTTTTTATCGCTTTTTCTTACATAGTGATACATTATGGTTTTCATTGTTTGTCCTTTGTTAGAGCTGGATTTTCTAGGATTGAAGCTTTTTGCGATTCTGGTTTTTGTAGGTATTTTTCTACCAAATTATTGGCAAAATTATCATACATTTTCAATGTGGCTTCTAGGGTAAAATCTTTCTTTTTATAGAGCTTGCCACTTTTTTTGTCGTTTGGCTGTTTTAGGGGAACTAAGTTTTCATAATTTTTAATTAAGTCCTTATAGGTGCTTGCAACTTTAGCAATTAGCCTATTGCCTATTTTATGGCAGTCATCATTTATGCAAACTTCAGCACGAATTTGATGGATAATATCACCTGTATCAATGCCTTTGTCTATATACATAAAGCTTGCACCTACAAATTCTGGTTCATTATTTACAAGAGGAAAAAAATTCGTTCCACTGCCTCTATAATATGGAGATAAGCCCAAATGCACATTTAAAAAAGCCTTGCCAAAAAAATCAATCAATGGAGCTTCTATCAAAGAACAACCATAAGCTATAAGCAAATCAGGCTTTAAATCAATGATCTCATCTATAAATTCTTGATTGTTAATAGCTTTATCTGGTATAAAATGAGGCTTTGATAAATCAGGACTCAGATCAACAAAGGCTTGAAAAAAATCTTTTTCACTTTGAAGTCTTAAAGCAAGATGTTTTTCTTGCAAATCTTGTGCATTTGTATATGTATATGCTTGAGTGTTTTTTAGCTCACAATAGCTTTTTAAAACCTCAATTTCACTATCTAAAGCTATCGCTTTACGCATAAAGCTATGTCTTAGCTCATTGCTTGTAAGTATAATGATTTTTTTCATAACAATACCCCAGCAAAGCACTTTAAGCACATAGTAAGTTCTTAAAATGATAAGGGTATGGAGGATAAAAGCTAGAGCTTTTGAGCCTTTCATGAATTAAAGCCCCCCCCCCAGAGCTTAAAGGAAGTATATTTGGTCTATCTTGATCGCCATCAGCCTTACAAAGTATATAATCTTTAGCCTCGCTTTTATAAGCAAATTCTATATTTACATTTTTTTTCTCAAAGGGTTCAAAATAATTTGGCACTAAATCCTGTTCATTTTTACATATAAAACCAGCTTTTACAATTTGACTTGCATTTTCTGTATAACATAGTAGATCAAGGTATTCACACTGCCTTTTTTGAAGTAGGGTTTGAAACTGAGTATAAAGATTGCTTGGAAAAGTTCCTGCAAAATCGACTATTCTTAAACATTTTGCCCCTTGTATTTTGTTTTCTCTCATAACTAGAATACATTGTAAAAAATCTTTTTCAAAAATTCCAAAGAATTCATATGTATAAAAGGGGTGTTTTTCATATCTATTAATAAAAAAATCCAAACTTTTTCGTGGTGAATGAGCTAAAAATAACTTTGTATTTTTAAAAGAAGCTAAAGAAATTTGTTCTATTTTATGAGTAGATGAGGAGCTTAAAGCTTGTAAATTTTGAGAAAATGAGGCGATTTTAAAATCCTTTAAAGTCTCATTTTTGATATAAAAATGTTGCAAAAAATCAATTTTGTATTTAAACGCCTTGTAAATTTTCTTTGCATCTTCACTAATGCCTATTATACCAATGCTTGAAGGCTCAAAGCATTTGATAAAATGATAATACAATTTTAAGCCTATGCCATGTTTTGCAAATTCTTTCTTTACCATCCAAATAGCTAGCCAATACTCATTTAAGTTTTTTAAGCTTGTATCATACTTGCTTAGTGGGATAAAACCAAGTATGGCATCAAATTCCTTGCTTTGAGTGTTGAAGGCTACGACGAAATTATATCTTTTGTTTTCTTTATCTAAATGCTGAAAATCAAGCAATTCTTTAGAATGAGCCAATATATGCCCTTTTTTCCAGTGATTTTCTATGAAATTCATGAGTAGATCAGCTTCATCTATATGGCAAAATCGTATTTCATGCTGACTTGCTTGCTTAATATCATTCATCATAACTCCTTAAACACTTTTTGCTTAGAAATCTTAAAAAAATCCCCTTTTTCAAGATGAGTAAAAAACTCTTTTGAGCTATTGATAAGCTTTGGTTTTTCTTGTTTGGTATTTTTATTTTTATGTATATTTTCTATGGCGTTTAGAATTTTTTCTGCTTTTGCTGGCACTTTTGTTACGCTTTGAGAGCCTGATCTGTTATTTTGTCTTGAGCCGACTAAAATTCCTGGTGTTTTAAGATATAAGGCTTCTTTAAGTATGCAGCTTGAATTGCCTATGATAAAATCAGCATGTTTTAAAAGAGTGATAAAATACTCAAAACGCAAAGAAGAAAATAGTCTAAAATTTGGTAAATTTTTAAGCTCTTCATAGCTTTGCATGATAAACTCAAAACCTAAATCATTATTTGGATAAATCACTATATAGTTTTTAGCGCTTTGTTTGAGGGCTTTTACAAATTCAAAAGCTTGCTCTTTCATAGAGTTAAACTCGGTTGTAACAGGGTGAAGTGTAGCGATAGCATAATTTTGAAAATTTATTTCATAATAGCTTTTTGCTTGTTCTAGTGAGACTTTATTATTAGCTAAAATTTCAAGGTCTGGAGAACCTATGATAAAAATTGATTGCTCATCTTCTCCAAGTTGCATAAGGGTTTTTTTAGCCTTTTCATCATTGACTAAATGAATGTGAGCGAGTTTTGAGATGGCATGTCTTAAACTATCATCTATAGTGCCAGAAAGCTCGCCTCCTTCAATATGAGCTACAAGTATGTTGTTTAATGCTCCTACGCTTGCAGCAGCAAGTGGTTCTATCCTATCGCCATGAACCACGATGAGATCAGGCTGTATTTCAGCAACAAATCTTGAAAAACCATCTATAGTAGAGGCTAAAGCCTTATCCATTTGATAATATCTATCATGGTTTATAAAGCGGAATATATTTTTAAATCCTGCCTTACTTACCTCATCAGCTGTAAAGCCAAAACCTTTGCTCATATGCATGCCTGTTACAAAGATAAAAAGCTCAAAATTTGGAGCTTCTTCAACTTTTAGCATTAAGGATTTTATCTTTGCAAAATCAGCCCTAGTGCCGGTTACAAAAACTATTTTTTTCACTCAAAATCCTCAAATTGCAATTGTGTGTCATGAGCTATATCTTTTTTAGCTTTTTTGCCAAGTATGCTTTCATAATGCTTAGCATGAATCCCGCCTTTGCCAGGTCTTTTTACCCAAATATTTTCCTTGCTTAAAAGCTCTCCTTTTTTAATATCTTTTATACTTACAACGCTTGCAAAAGCAAAGTCTATGGTAACTTGTTCCTCTGTTGCTGCTTGCTTTAATGCCCCATCTCCTCTCATTATACGCATTTGCTCACTTTGTATAATAAGCTCTTTTAGGGTATGTTCATCCATTGAGCAAACTATATCTGGTCCCTCTCTATGCATAGTATCAGTAAAGTGTCTTTCTAACACACAAGCTCCAAGTGCAATTGCTCCAAGGCAAGCAAGATTGTTTAAGGTATGATCGCTTAATCCTACAAGGCAGTCAAATTCTTTTTCAAGCTTTTTCATGGCATTTAAACGCACGAGCTTTTGCGGCGTGGGATAAAGATTGGTTGTATGAAGTAGGACAAAAGGCACTTCGGCTTTTCTTAAGATAGCTACGCTTTCTTTTATATTTGCAAGTGAGTTCATGCCTGTGCTTAAAATCATAGGCTTTTTAAAGCTTGCTATGTGTTTGATTAAGGGATAATTATTGCATTCTCCAGAGCCTATTTTATAAGCTAAAACACCCATATCTTCAAGTCGGTTCGCTGCAGCTCTTGAAAAAGGTGTGCTAAGATAGACAAGTCCTTTACTTTCACTATACTCTTTTAATGCTCTTTCATCTTTTTCATTTAAAGCACATTTTTGCATGATTTCATAAATGCTAATTTTTGCATTTCCGGGTATTACACTTTTTGCAGCTTCACTCATCTCATCTTCAACAATATGAGTTTGATGCTTTATAAGCTTAGCTCCAGCACGAGCCGCACTATCTACCATAAGCTTTGCAAGTTCTAAACTACCATTATGATTAATGCCAATTTCAGGTACAACAAGAGGCTGTGTATCTTTTGATATGGTAATTGAAGCTATTTTAATCTCTTTTGCATTTTTCATCTTTTATTTCTCTTTATTTTTCACTCATCTTTAAATTCTTTTTTTATCTTAGGCATATCGATAAAAAAGAATTTGACAATCCCCCCCCCCCAGCGATTATTATAAGCTTTGATAAAAGCTTCACCTAGTTTGTATGGAAGCTGTTCTTTAAGCTTTAAGGCTTCTTTATAGTCTGGATAGGTTTCTAAAGGAGGAAGTTTAAATTTTTTGTTAGCCTCTATAGTTTTTTGATAAGCTTGAGTTGCAAATATATGTTGTGCTTTGATGTAACTTAACACGAATGGTATTTGCATATAACTAAAGAAAGATTGTGAGCAAATAACTAATGCTGAGCCCAATTTATAAGCTAGATGATTATGAATTCTAGTTGTCGCACTTTCGTATTGTATGAAATTTATTTGAGGTGTAAAAAATTCAAGCTTTTTACCCATTTTCTTAGCTAAAAGTTGATTTTGCAGTCTTTTGGAAATGAGCTCTTGTTCGAGGTTAGAAATCTTTAATTCTTGTTTTTTAAATTTCAAAGATTTTTCTTCTTGTTTAAAATTTTGTATTTTTGATTCTAAAATATTTTCATATGTTTGAAAATTTAATTTTTTAAGACTTGTTTCTAAGAAGTTTTTAATCTGCAAACAAATTTCTTTTGCTCTAAGATCGGCATTTACGAATATATTAAATCCAAATTCTTTTGTAATAGAAGAAAAATCCATTGTATATCCATCCAAGGAATGTGCTGGACGTCGTAGTTGCGCTACTCTTTTAAGTAGAATTTCATTTTTGTTTAAAATAAAACTATCTTTAATTTCTTGCATAATTTTATTAGAGAGGCTTTGAAATAGGTCCTCATCCTTAAAAACTAGTTGCATATAGAGCAATTCTCTCACACAACCGGGTAGTATTAATCTAAAAAACACCTTATCTTTAAAACAATATGAATGAATATCTACAAAAGGCAAAGAATGGATTGACTTGATATATAGGCCAAAACTTTTAAGCTCATTTGAAAACAAAAACGATAAGTGTGTATAAATATGAGAAAAGCATTCTAAATTATACAAAAAAACATAAAATTTTGAACTCGAGTATAGTGGTATATTTGTTTTAATATCTGGTTGAAGTTTATCTTCTCCTTTGTATAAATGTATCCAGATTTTATAATTAACCAGCCATTCTTGATAAGAGGCTAAAAATATGGGGTTTTTAGCCTTGTAATTAATTACAAAGTGAGTTACACAGCTGTTTTCGCTTTTACCTGGAAGTGTATTTGCAAGTCCTGTGATATCTTGGCAAATTAAATCATATTTATAAGCTAATATTCCGGTTATCATTTCATCTGTTCCAGGAAAACTATCCCAAGTTTTCAAGTCAATTTTTTTCTGCCAACGCATTTGAAGGTATAAAATCAAATGGCAAAAAGACTCTTTTAGCAAGTCATTTGCTTTTGTTTTCAAAAGTATGGATTTATTTACAACAATGACACCCCCTCCTAGCATAAAGCATTGTTTATCTAGTTTTTCCTTTTTTTCATAATGGCAAAAATATTCAGTAATTCTTTGAACATGCCAAAAAGCTCCAGCTAGTTCTTTTGTATTTAGAATAAGTGTTTCAAGGGATTTGTTGACGATCGTGTCTGAATCTAACCATATAACATAATCATACTCCTTAATTAAATCAAACATATAATATTTGGCATAGAGTAAATGACTTCTACGATTGGGTAAGTTTTCGATTAGATATAAATTTTCCTCGCCTATATCTTTTAAAAATTCTGCATAATCATAATTTTTAAAAATGATTTTTTCACTCCATATAGAACTAATTTTTTCTCGAGTTTGCAAGTCTATACTATCGTGCATAATTATAATATTAGTTATTAAGTCATAATTATATCTTTTAAGTCCTATAATCGCATTTGCAAGCATATAATCGTAATTTTGATCACTTGCTAATAAAACAGCTATTTTAGTTTTCATTGTTTTCCTTCTTAAGTTTTGTTGTATAAATATCTTTAAACAAACCTTTCAATCCTACAGGATTAATTGATATGATTTGTGTGTGTGGATAAAATTTAGAGATAATATTTCTAACTTTTTTCCAAGTTTGTATATTGTGTTCTAAGATAAAGCCATCGGATCTATTGTAAAAATGGCCTTGAGAACAATCTATGCCAACCAAAAATATTTGATGAAAATCCACATAACAGCAAAATTGCAAGGCTGAAAAAGCCACATTGCCATAATCTGCTATAGGCTCATAAGCTAAATTATAAGCCCAAACATTATGTCCAATATGCTCCATAATATAAGCAGATACATTATGATATGAAAAGATATTTGGACTATGTCTAAAATGAATTTGGGATTGTAAAAAACGATCTGGAAGTAGTCCTAAGAAAACTTTGCAATCTGGATTGTTAATGATAAAGCGTCTTAATAAGGCATCAGAATCTGGATACATCGCATCATTTATAAATAAAAAATCTAATTTTACATTAGGGAGTAAGAAAGCGCGGTTTAACCCTATGTGAATAGTATTTTCCATGGGCTTATCATACAAAGATGCACTAGGACCAGTGCCAATTATAGCTACTTTTTTACCTTGAAAGTAGCCTTGAAGACTAGTAAAGCTTTTTTGATGAACTATTGCTGCTTGAATATTTGTTTTTAAATTTAGCACCTCATTTTCAATGCGATTTAATTGGTTTATGATTTGTTTATTAATATCATTTGCGTCTAAAGATTTTGATTTTTTATGATTTTTGTAAATTGATGCAATTTTAAAAGGTAAAAATAAAGGAGCTGCAAAATACCACATTTTCATGTATTTAACTACAGCTTGTCCTATTTTATAGCTTAAATGATTTTTTATTTTTAAAGCTTTATCATAATCAGGATATTGGCTTAAATTTGGCAATTTTGCTGCACCCTGTCGCTTTTTATATTTTTTAAATTCTCTAAAGTTTTTATAAAGCAAATAGGGACTTTTTAATACATCTTTAAAGGTTTTTATTTGATGAACCAACATATATCCTATCCTATAGGATAGTTGATTTTGAATTCTAGAACTTGCATTGGTAAACGCTATAAATGCAAGTTCTAAAGCCCTTTTATAGTCATCATCTAAAACTGCTTTAACAAAATCAAATTGATATTGACCAAGCCATCCATTTTGGATGAAATAAACAAATTCCATATCTTTATCATTGCGTAAATCTTCAAGAAAATTCTTCATACCTTTAAAAAACTCTTGCTTATATTTAGGGTCAATATTTGCAAAAAACCTAAAAGAAGTTACAATGGAGTTAAAATATACTGCTTCTTTTAAAAGTTTATATTTTTTATATTGTTTGATAGTTTGTTTTGCTTTTTCTATAGAAGGGATTATGGTTAAAAGCTTTGAGTCGCTTCTTAAATTAGTTGATGATGCATTTGGATTATCGGTTCTATAGTGGTATAGATAAGAGTTGATTCTTGTCATTGTTTTTGCGGTGCAAACGAGTTCCACCCAATATGGAAAATCACAGTAATATCCTGAATTTTTAAATTCCGGAACTCTGATATTTTTAAAAACTGCTCTCTTATAAAGTTTTGACCATAAAGAGGTATGTAGAGTAAGAAGTTGCGGATAATCTTCTATTGAAAAGATAACATCGCTTGGGATGGTATGTATAAGTGCTTGATAAGGTCGGTTGCTTTTTTCTGCTGTAAAGAAAAATCCACCCAAAACTATATCTACCCCTGATTTTACAGCTCTCTCGCACAACTGCTCATACATATTAAGCTCTATAAAATCATCACTTTCTACAAAGCCTATATAATCTCCGCTAGCTAAATCTAAACCGGTATTATAAGCTGCTCCTAAACCAGCATTTTCTTTATGTATAACTTTTATTCTTTTATCTTTTAAAGCATACTCATCACAAATAGCTCCACAACTATCAGTAGAGCCATCATTGACTAAGATGATTTCTAAATTTGTATAAGTTTGATTGACAATGCTATCTAAACATTCTCTAAGATATTTTTCTACATTATATATAGGCACGATGATAGATATAAGTGGCTTCATCATTGTTTTTTCCTTTTCCAAGTTTTATAAATTTTTCTTACCCTAAAAATAAAACTAAAAGGGTGATTAATTAAAGCATTGCCCAATTTATAAGATAGGTGTTCTTGTATTTCTAAGGCTTCGTGATAATCAGCATAAGTATTTAATTTTGGTAGTTTTAAATCCGGATTCGCATTGCCTACTTGTGCAAATATAAAATTTCGAATTTTGTGTTTTATAGTAATATAAGACAAAGTTATAGGCAAAAACAAAGCTTTAAGTGGACTTTTTGCTTCAAGCAAGTGTGAACCTAGCTTATATGAAAGTTGGCTTTTTATTCTTTGACTTGCTCCGTATATTGTTCGCGAGTTTATCATTTTATCATAAAAAGGGGTTTTTTTGGCATAGTACCAAAATTTGTCAGCATAAGGGGCATCTATATAAAGCCAAGGTTTTTTATATCCAGCCCAATGAATAATTTGAGGATTTGAGAAAGCTTCCTTTTCTTGCTTTTTATTGGCATACGTCTGAATAGGCATAGCATTGTATATATGAGATAGATATTTTACATGCTTGTATAAAGTTATATTTAAAATATCTTGATCTGGAAATGCTAGAATTTTATGATATTTTTCAATGTTTTGAAAGAAAAGTGCTTCCACTTTATCTTCTCTCCATTTTTTAAGATTAATTAAAGTAACTCCAGTATTTATATAAGCATAATTGGAAGGTAGGGGTAATTTTGAAATCCAGCTCAAAATCCAATGATTATCTTTTAATAAAGGGGTTTGGTCGCTGACTGCTGCTATATAATAATCTTTTATATCAATTTGCCATAATTTTGAAATATCGCCTAAAAAAATTAAATCAGCATCCAAAAAGATACATTTATCTAAATGGGATTTTAAAGAAGAGACTAAAAATCTATAATTTGTTTCTATGCTAATATGTTCTTGTGAGCTTTGTGGAAATTTTTGAAATAATTCTGTATCGATGGTAATAAATTCTATGATATATTTTTCGTCGATTTGTAGATTCTGTATTATTTGTTTGTTTTCTTGGGATATACCTCCATCTATGATATAAAAATGTAGAATATATTTTGGATCCACATTATCAAGTATAGAAGCAATACAAGTGCTTAGATATCCACAATAACTATTGTTTATGGTAAAAAATATATGAATTGTGTTTTGAATATTTTTTGAGTCATGTGATAAATTGTTCTGTTTTTGTGTATTTTTAGTGCTTTTGTCTAAATTTTCCCTTTTGTATTGAAAATCAGCATTTTCAAACTACAAAATGGCTTGTAAATGATAATGGAAGTTGTTCAGTGGCTATTTTATTGACTTTTTGTGTATTTTTTTAAAATTGAAATGAATATAAAATAAATTCAAAGATTAAACAAAATTTTAGCTCTTTTTTGTTTTAATTTTTTATTTGTTAATTTGAAATTAAAATGCGTTTTTTATGTTTAATTTGCAGCCGTAATTTAACCAGGCGCCAACACAATTAAAGGCTAAACTTTATGCAAACTCCTGAAATTTCAGTAATCATTCCTATTTATAATAGCATTTTGTATATTCGTCAGTGTTTAGAAAGTGTGATTAATCAAAGCTTTAAGAACTTAGAAATTCTTTGTATTGATGCTTATTCAAATGATGGCACAGCAGAGATTTTGGAGGAATTTGCTACAAAAGATGCTCGCATTATTATCATTAAAAGTAAGAAAAAAAGTCTTGGAGCACAGATTAATCTCGGCTTAGCAAAAGCAAAAGGAAAATATTTTTGTATAGTAGAAAGTGATGATTATGCCCATCTTAAGATGTGTGAAGTGCTGCATAAGCTCATAGAAGAAAAAAACTGCGATATTGTTAAAGCTGATATTTGTGCTTTTAAAAAGGTTTTTTTCAAAACGCATTTTAACTACAAAAGCATAGCCTATGAGCAAGCACTTTATGGAAAAATTTTGTTTTTGCAAGAGGATTTAAATCCCTTGCTTAAGAGCTGGAATATGAATCAAAGCTCCTTATATAGGCTTGATTTTGTAAAGCAATTTAAAATTAAAGCCAATGAAAGTTTAGGCGCTTCTTATCAAGATACTGGACTTTGGATACTCTTTTTAAGTTTTGCAAAGACTTTGTATTTTCATAATGAGGCTTTGTATTTTTACCGCCTTGATAATGCCAATTCTTCAAGCCTCAATAAAGAAAAAATTTATTGTGTGTGTGATGAGTTTGATTTTGCACAAAGCTTTTTAAAACAATATCCAGAGCAAAAAATACGCTTGCAAGAAGCTTTAACTTATGTGCAGTTTAAGGTATATTGGTGGAATTTCAAACGTCTGGCAAATCGATTTAAAAAAGAATTTGCTCTATATTTTGCTAAGGAATTTCAAAAAAAATATGCTGACAAGCACATAAATGAGGCTTTTTTTAATCAAGCAGAGCTTCAAATTCTAAAAGCACTTATGAATGATCCTGAGCATTTTGTGAAAACTTGGCTAAGTTTTAATTTTATTTTAAGAAAAAGACTTGCAAGGTATAAGAGAAAAATTATAACTTTTGTCAAAATAAAGAAATAAAAATATTACGATTAGTAATAATTTTTACCTAGAATTAACCATGGTTTTATGCATAAATATTCATTATATCTTGCGAGTAAGAATATATTACAAGTCTCTTAAAATAAGGATATAGATACAAGTATATTCCTCATAGTTATAAAAATAATAACTTAAGTAGCAAAATAGTATTACTATTATGAATATTTTTTTTATGCAAAATAAAGCAAAAATTTGCTAAAATCATTCCTTTTTGAATTAAGGAAAAACAAAACAAGGATAAGCAATGAAAATCATACTCATCACAGGTGGAACAGGGTTTTTGGGTTCAAATTTATGCACTCGTTTATTTGACGAGGGTAATCATATCATTTGTGTGGATAATAATTACACAGGCAAGATGAGCAATGTCAAGTCCTTGCTTGATAAGCCTCGTTTTGAATTTATAGAGCATGATATCTGCCAGCCTCTTAACATAGATAAAAAAATCGATCAAATTTATAATTTTGCTTGTCCAGCTTCTCCTCCAGCCTATCAAGGAAAACACGCCATTAAAACCACTATGACTAGCGTTTATGGGGCGATAAATATGCTTGAGCTTGCCAAAAAGCATAAGGCTACTATCTTACAGGCTTCAACTTCTGAGGTGTATGGCGATCCTTTAATGCATCCTCAAAAAGAAGACTATAGAGGTAATGTCAATCCCATAGGCATTAGAGCCTGCTATGATGAGGGCAAACGTTGTGCTGAGAGCTTGTTTTTTGACTATCACAGACACGAGGGCGTGGATATTAAAGTCATACGCATTTTTAACACTTATGGGCTAAATATGGACGCAAATGATGGACGCGTGGTAAGCAACTTCATCTGTCAGGCTCTAAGTGGTAAGGATATTACTATATATGGCGATGGCTCGCAGACTCGTTCTTTTTGTTATGTTGATGATTTAATCGATATTATCATTAAAGTAATGAACTCAGACAAAAACTTCACAGGACCTATCAATACAGGCAATCCGGGCGAATTTACCATCAAAGAACTTGCTCAAAAAATCATACAAAAAACAGGCTCTAAATCAAAAATCATCTACAAAGATTTACCAGCTGATGATCCAACCCAAAGACGCCCAGACATCAGTCTTGCAAAAGAAAAATTCAATTGGGAGCCAAAAATTGAGCTAGATGAAGGGCTTGATAAAACCATAGCCTTTTTTAAAGAAAATATTCACGAATTTAGAGGATAAAAAAGATGAAAATAGCAATCATAGGCACAGGCTATGTAGGACTTCCAAGCGGAGTTGGTTTTGCTGAACTTGGCAATGAAGTTATTTGTGTTGATAAGATAGAAAGCAAGATTAAAGCTTTAAACGAAGGTAAGATCACGCTTTATGAGGATGGACTTGAAGAGCTTTTTCATAAAAATGTCAAAGCTGGCAGGCTTCAATTTAGCACTTCTATGAAAGAAGCAGTAAGTAAGGCTGAACTCATCATCATAGCAGTAGGCACTCCACCTCATCCAGTAACAAAAGAAGCGGACTTGCAGTATATTTATGCTGCTGCAAAGGAACTAGCTGAGTATCTTGATGGCTATACAGTTATAGCAACCAAATCAACCGTTCCAGTAGGCACAGGAGATGAGATAGAAAAGATTATCAAAGAAACAAATACAAAGGCTGAATTTGATGTGCTTTCTTTGCCGGAGTTTTTGCGTGAAGGCTTTGCGGTGCGTGATTTTTTCAATCCAGATCGCATCATAGTTGGCACAAACTCAACTCGTGCAAAAACTTTGATAGAAGAGCTTTACAAGCCTTTTAAAGATAAATCTAACTTAGTTTTTGTCAGTCGTTATTCAGCTGAGACTATCAAATACGCTTCAAATTCTTTTCTTGCGATTAAAATTCATTTTATTAATGAAATGGCAAATTTTTGTGAAAAAACAGGGGCAGACATACTAGAAGTCGCACGTGGAATGGGTCTTGATGAACGTATAGGCAAACGTTTTTTAAATCCAGGTCCAGGTTATGGGGGTAGTTGCTTTCCAAAAGATACTCAAGCTATGGCATATATGGCAAAACAAAAAGGTGTAGCTCTTAGCCTTGTAAATGCAGCTATAGAGGGTAATGAAGCACGAAAAGAGCAAATGAGTGAAAGGATTTTAAACGCACTTAAGGGCATTCAAAAGCCAAAAATTGCTGTGTTAGGACTTGCTTTTAAAGATGGCACTGATGATTGTAGAGAAAGTCCAGCTGTTGAAATAGTTTTAAAACTTTTAGAAAAAGATTTGTCTATCAGTGCTTATGATCCAAAAGCAAGGGAGCTTGCAAAGCAAATCATAGGAGAAAAAATTCATTATGCAAATGATATGTATGAAGCTCTAGAAAACGCTGATGTTTTGGTTATCTTAACAGAATGGAGCGAATTTAAAAATCTTGATTTGCAAAAGGCAAAAGCTTTGATGAGACATAATAATATCATCGATTGCAGGAATTTGCTCAACAAAGAACAAGTTCTTGAGCTAGGTTTTACTTACCAAGGCGTAGGTAGATGAAAAGAATTTTAGTTTTTGGAGGAGCTGGCTATATAGGCTCTTTTACCTTAAAACACCTACTTGACAATGGCTATGAATGTATAGTAGCTGACAATCTCATCTATGGACACAAAGAAGCCGTGGATAAAAGGGCAAGCTTTGTGCATGCTGATTTGCTTGATGTGTTTTCACTTAAAAATTTGTTTAAAACCTATAAGATAGATGCTGTAGTGCATTTTGCAGCCTTTGCTTATGTAGGAGAAAGCGTTCAAAATCCAGCAAAATACTATCAAAATAATCTCATAGGCACGATAAATCTGCTTAATACCATGCTTGAATTTAATGTAAAAAATATCGTTTTTTCAAGCACTTGTGCGACTTATGGAGAGCCAGTTTATACGCCTATAGATGAAAAACATCCTCAAAATCCTATCAATGCTTATGGACGCTCTAAGCTGATGATAGAGCAAATTTTCAAAGACTATGAACTCGCTTACAATCTTAAGCATATCAGCCTTAGGTATTTTAATGCTGCAGGCGCAAATAAAGATGCTCTTTTAGGAGAAAGCCATGATCCAGAAACTCATCTTATCCCTTTAGTCTTGCAAGCTATAAAAGGCGAGAGGGAACATATCAGCGTTTTTGGCAGTGATTATGATACCAAAGATGGCACTTGCATAAGAGATTATATCCATGTAGATGATCTTGCTTTAGCACATCGCTTAGCTCTTGAAAACTTAAGCCAATTTAGTGGCTGTATCAACCTAGGCACTGGCATAGGCACAAGTGTAAAAGAAATCATTGAAGTAGCTGAAAAAATAAGTGGCAAAAAATGTCCAGTGCTTTATGCTCCAAGAAGAGCTGGCGATCCAGCTAGGCTTTTTGCTGACAATAAAAAGGCTAAAGAAATTTTAGGCTGGCAAGCTTTGCAAAGTGATATTCAAAATATCATTCAAAGTGCTTGGAACTGGGAAAACAATAGGAAGTATTAATGCAGAAAAGAACTTTAATCATAGGCTGTGGCTTAAGCGGTACAGTTTTAGCTGAAAGATTAGCAAGTGTAAAAGATGAAGAAGTTTTAATCATCGATAAAAGAGAGCATATAGCTGGCAATGTGTATGATTATGAAGATAAAAAAACGCAAATCAGCGTGCATAAATATGGACCACATGTTTTTCATACAAGCATTAAAGAGGTGTGGGAGTATCTTAGTAAATTTACAAAATGGCATTATTTTATGTATAGGGTTAAAGCTTTTATAGATGGCAAGGAAGTCAATATCCCTTTTAATCTTGACAGCTTACATAAAGTTTTTCCAAAATATCTTGCAAATGATTTAGAGCAAAAGCTTGTGAGAACTTTTGGTTTTAACAAAAAAGTGCCTATTTTAGAGCTTAAAAATACTGATGATAAAGACTTGCAATTTTTGGCTGAATATATCTATCAAAAAGTATTTTTAGGCTATACTATGAAGCAATGGGGCGTAAAGCCTGAGGAGCTTGACTTTTCAGTCAGTGCTAGAGTACCTGTGTATGTGAGCCTTGATGATAGGTATTTTCAAGATACTTATCAAGCTATACCGCTTCTTGGCTACACACAAATGGTGCAAAATATGCTTACTCATCAAAATATCAAGCTTAAGCTTAAAACTCATTTTGATTTTAAAGACTGCAAGCTTAATGCTAACTCAAAGTATGAGTATAAAGACTTTGGAGAATTTGACAGAGTAATTTATACAGGGGCTATTGATGAGTTTTTTAACTATACACTTGGCAGGCTTCCTTATAGAAGTTTAGACATAGTTTTTGAACGTTTTGATAAAGAGTATGTCCAATCCACCGCACAGATAAACTACCCAGAAAATTATGATTTTACAAGGGCTGTAGAATACAAATACTATCTTGATGAAAAATCAAGCAAAAGTATATTAAGCTATGAATTTCCTTGTGCGTATGAGGAGGGCAAAAATGAAAGATATTATCCTATACCAGATGAAAAAAACCAAAAGCTTTATGAAGAGTATAAAAAGCTTACCAAAGAGCTTAAAAATGTCCATTTTCTAGGTAGGCTAGCAGATTATAAATACTATGATATGGATAAAACAATTGCTAGGGCTTTGAGCGTGTTTGCAGAGTTGAACTGAAAAACTCGTTTTCATCATTGCCAAATACAATTTGCATTTGGCAATGATGAATTTTAATGAGCTATAACTTTGCTAAAGCATCTCACTCTTTCACAAAAAACACGCTAAAAGCATCACCTATTGGATAGAATTTGAGCTTATATTTCTTACCGAATTCATTTACTGCCTTTTGTGTGCCTGTGTAATAAGGGTGAAAATAATCATGTACGAGAATAATTCCACCCCTTACAAGTCTAGGATAAAAATATTCAAGTCCAGCTAAAATAGGCTGATATAAATCCACATCTATATTTACAAAACAAAATTCCTCATCACTTGGAATTTGCTCTGCACTCTCTGGAAAATACCCCTTGATAAAACGACAATTTTCAAGATGAGGCATTTTAGCTTTTACAAGTTCAAGTGATGTTAAGCTAAAATCACTACTATCTGCTTTTGAAAATCCTTGTTTTTTTTCATTCTCACAATCCCTTGCATCAAACCCTTCAAAGGTATCTAAAAGATAAAAAATACTATCTTTGAAGAATTTGTTGATATGCTTTGCAGTGTCACCTCTAAAAACTCCAAGTTCTGCAACTGCACCTTGAATATTGTTAGTTTTAAAATTATCAGATAGTGTTTTAATAAAGTTTAATCTTGCATAATAAGGAATAAAAGTTAAAGATAAATCTATCTTATCTTCATTGATATTCATTGACTTTAATACCTCAATAATTTGATCAATATAAATTGGTATTTCCGTGCCAATAAATACTTTATCAAATTCTAATTCTTTTAATTTTTCAGGTCCATAAATAAGATAATCTCTATTGTATATCTTTAAGCCTAAGCCATTATTATTGCAAGAATGCTTTCTTGGATCGCTATCAATAAAACATATGATTTCGCTATCAAAAGATACATGCCAAGCAATTTGAATTCCAAGTTGAGCACTACCATAAATAACCACTTTTTTCATTTTCAATCCTTTCTAAATTATGTTTTTATATTTTTCCAAATCTTCAGGAGTTCCAATTCCATGCATTTGAGAAAAATCGATGTTATAAATACCTATTTTGGCGCCATTTTTTATAGCATAATTATAAACAGGGCAAGTATAGAATTCATTATTAATTCTATCGTTTTCTATAATCATATCTATAGCACTTTCAACAAATATTTTTCCTTTGTTAAAAAAATAAATTCCAACAGTAGCAAATTCGCCAATAACCTCCTTTTCTTTAACTTCTACCACCAAATCATCTTTTAATTTTACAAATGACCATTTTGGATTTTTTTCTTGATCAATGAAAGTGAGTATTGAACCATCTAAACCTCGATTCAAACTATCATCGATAAAATCAGCCATATTTATATCAACAATCTGATCAGAATTTGCTATCATTAAAGGTTTATCATTGTCGATATATTTTCTCGCATAAAGCACAGTACAAGCTGTTCCTTCTGTGAGTTTGTCAATACCTATAAATTCGGCATTAAAATTATTTTTGATTTCATCAATTAACTTTTTTTCTTGAATTAAATGCTCTTTTCTTGCTATTAAAATATATTTTGCACCTTTATATCTCAAATTTTCAAGCACTCTAATTATCATAGGCTTGCCTAAAACATCGATAAAAGGTTTTGGTTTATCAAAGCCAGCCTTTACAAAGCGACTTCCAAGTCCAGCCATAGGAATAACTATATTCATTGACATTCTCCTAAATATTTATCATTATTAGCTCCTGGAAGTTTCACAACAACACTTATCGTGTCTTCTAAAGCTTCAAAATCAGTAGCTTCCCCTGGATAAATCACCACTATATCGCCTTTAGAATACTCCATATCATTCATCTTTACTTTACCACTAATAATGACGGTAATTTCTATTGCAATTTTATGATGATGTTTTTCCTCAGCATCACCTTTTTTGTACTCTTTTACGCCAACTTCTACATCGTTAGTTTTAAAAATACTAGGCTCAAAATTGCCTACAAACCAACCACGAATCATTTCATCGAGTTTATAATTTTTCACGATCAATCCTTTAAAACAAAATCATCATTTAATAGATTTGCTGCTTCACTTAATGATATATTTTTAGTTAATTTCTTAAGCGTTTTTAATCCTTTCGTATTCATTGATTTTTGTATGGGAATAAAAAGTAAAATAACGATTTTTATCAATTGAAATATTTATAACCTTTTTATTTTCCAAAATTAATTCGTTTAATACTGGAGCAATAAAATATTTTCCATCATAATTAACATCTTTTTTAATCATACTAAAAGCCGAGTTTATAAAATATTTGGCTTTATTAAAATAATAAAATCCTGCTATTGCATTCTTACTCACAGGTCTTTTCTCAAAAGCTTCCAAAACAAAATTTGCCTCATTGCATTTTACATAAGCCCATCTTGGATGAACGCTTTCAAAACTTAACACACCCGCATCATTTAAAGATAATTTAGAAATAAATTCACTCAAATCATACTCAAAAATCTGATCCATATTGACGATGAGTAGAGGTTCATTTAAATCAATCTGATCAATGGTCATTAAAGCAGAACAAACCATACCACTAGTTTCTTTTTTAAGAATAACAATTTTACTTTGATTATTGGTTAAAACATTGATTGCATCATCTAAGTGATAGCGCTTTACATCCTCTTCTTTTAATATAAAAATAAAACACTTATTTTCAATATTTTCATAATTTTTGATAAAATGTTCTAGCATAGTTTTTCCACAAATTTCAATAAAGGGCTTTGGAAAGCCATCTTTTGCATCGTCAAAAAAATAACTTTTACCTGCAATAGGAACCATTATATTTAACACTTTAATTCCTTTTCAAATTTTAAAATATAGTTTTTGATATTTTCATAATTTACCTCATCAACTTCACCAACAACCATAACATTAGCTCCACTTGCCCTAGCTGCTTTTATGCCGTTTTCATTATCTTCTATTATCATGCACTCTTTAGGTTTTAAATTTAATCTTTTTATAGCTTTAACATACATTTCAGGATCAGGTTTTCCTTTTTTAACATCTTCATTGGAGATATAAAAATCTAAATAATTTTCAAGAGCCGATTTTTTCATCATTAAATCAATACTATTGCGTATAGAATTAGAACAAACTGCCATTTTATAGCCCTCATTTTTCAACTTTGATAAAGCATATTGGTGATGAAATCTAGGTTTGCATAAGCTATAAACCATTTCCATAGTGTATTGTTGTTTTAATTCATTTATAAAATCATGCAAGGATTCAGGCAAATTTCTATCTAGCGAAAGCATTTTTAGCTTATCCTTAGTTGGCAAACCATCAAAAGTCGTTAGGTGTTCAAATCTAGTGATTTCCATACCAAAAAGTTTTAAAGCTTTATTTAAAGCCTCATAATGCCAATCCTTAGCTTCAATTAATACTCCATCCATATCAAAAATGACAGCTTTTATTTTAGTCATTAAAAAACTCCCTTGCTTCATCAGGATAATCGGTACAAATCATTAGTTTGTCTTTTACTTGCAGTTCTTTTTCTATTTGTTTGTATTCTGACCACTCTTTTTTATAGTCTCTTTTATGGAGCTCTGGAGAAACTATACAAACTAATTTATTGTTATTGATATGTTGTTTTATAATATTTTTATGTATCCAGTGTGAGTAAAATTCATCCATCCAAACACCGCAAGCTTTTTCATAGAAACTAGGTTCTTTTTCATATTCGCTTTGTCTAGTAAAAACATTAAAATTTAAATCAATATAGCTTAAAGCATCAGGAATTGACATATCAAATACAAAATAATTTGTAATTTCATATTTTTGAATCAGTTGCTTAAGTAAAATTTGAAGACCATCAGCCTTTATATTTAAGGCTAAGGGCAAATTTGTATCCCATTTTTTATAAAATTTGAAAAAATCTTCTAATTTTAAACAATTCTCATCAGCCATATCATGAGATATAACTATCTCTTTTCTCCAATCTCTTAAATCCGTCTCAAGACCATAAGAATTAATAAAACTTTTCTCAAAAGCTACAATAGAATTTTTTTCTTTTTCAGTTTTCCAATAGCCACGATGTGAAAGTACATTCATTAATTTTTGCCTTTATCTTTTTTTAATTTTGGAAGTTCTATAAACAAAAATTTTAAAAATCCACCTTTATACCAATTTTTGGCGGCTTTAGCTAAAAGTTTCCCTAATTCATAGCAAAAACTCTCTTCAATCTTTAAATTTTCTTGATTGTTATGAAATTGTTGTGTTATTTGGTTGTAATTTATAAATTTTCTTTTCCAAATTTTATGTTTTATATAAGAAAATATCAGCGAAAAAGGCAAAAGTATATTTTTTTGATTTATGCAAATATATCCTAATTTATAAAATAAGCGATTTTTTAAATATTGTTCATTTGTGTAGAAAATAAAAAGCAGTTTTCTTTCTAAAATTTTAAAATCTTCCAAAAAAGGCTGGCATTTATATGCCAAATTCCACCATATTTTATAATATTTATGCCACAATTCACTTTCATTAAAATAATTAATCTGCAAGCTATACTCCCAAGGTTTGAGCACAGGTAAAAAATGAATAATTTTTGCATTTTGATGATAAAATGAAATGTCTTTTTTATTTATTGTTTGTTTGACGTCGATAGATTCTTCGTCTAAATATGGCAATAAAAGAAATAGAAATCGATGCTTAAAAAGTCTGCCTAGAAAAAAATCATAAGTTTGCGGAAGCGCTAAAAATTCACTCGCATCCAAAACAGCATGCAATACAGATTCATCACAAAGAAAATTTTCTTCCATTAAGTATGAATTTATAATATTTAAACATTTTTCATATATATTATGCTTTTCCCAATTTCTGCAATGAAATAAAACAACTGCTAAATTATAATGTTCGCTACACAATTTTAGTTGTTCATTTGGATTTTGTTTATTTTTTATAAACCAATTTTCATTTGTAAAAACATGATAAGATGATAAAATTTTATCACCAAGATCTAAAGTAAATAATTCTCTCAAATCACAATTAATTATCATATCAGAGTCGATATATAGACACAAATTGACATCTTTAGGTATAAAAGAAACTATGAAAATACGTAGCCATATGGCATAAGAACCCTTCCACCTAATCGCACCTTTAGATTCGAGGAAATCTGTAGCGATTTTATGTATTTGGAGTTTACAAGGGTATTTTTTATTTAATATTGTTTCTAATTCATTTAATTTTGCCAAATTAGAATCATCAATTCCATCTGTTAATATGTGAAATACACAACCCTCTTCTTGTTCTTCTGTGCTTAAGCAATTATAGTCTAATTTTTTATAATCTTGCAATTCTTTGTTTATTTTAGAATTATCAAACATATCCTTGAATTTTTTCTTAGGATCTATACGATCAATAACATTGCACATAGCAACGGCAGCGAATTTACAATGCTCATTGCTACAAACTAAAGCTATATGAAACATTACACCCTCCCATACAATATTATAAATGGATTTTTCATCACTCTTTTTCCTAGTTGATAAATTTCAGATTTTTGAATTTGCAAAGCTTTATAATAATCTGCATAACCATAGATGGGTGGTAGCTTTAGATAAGGGTTAGCACCACATACAATATTAAATATAAATTTTTGAAAATAGTGCTTAATGGTTATTTTTATTAATTTAAAAGGGAGTAGTAATTTTGTTTTGGAATGCTTTACTTCAAAGCCTAATTTATATGTCAAGTGATTTTTTATTCTCCAAACAGCACCATTATGTATTAAAGTTCTAGAATAATCCTTGTCTAAAATGCAAAGCAAGAAATCTTTTTCATGTTGATGAAAATATTTACAAGTTATTTTTTGCGAATCGCTACAAAAAAAATCTACAAGTTTTTGAAAAAATAAAGGTTTTAAATCATCTTCAATTCTATAATAAAAACCATGCAAAGATGCTATAGCATGTGAGTAAAATTCTTCACGAATTTTATCAAATATATTTAAAGATACTAGTTTTTCTCTTGCGTATGAACACTGCTCTATCATTTTTAATAAACTAATATCAGTTTTTTTCATTGAAGACATATTGGCAGGTTCTTGTCTATAATGGTATAAGGCTTTTCGTAAGGTTGAGATGTTGTTCGCTATTGATAACGCTTGCATCATAAAAGAAAAATCCGGATAAGCTGCGCCTTTAAGCTCATTAAAACGAATTCGAGAAATTAAGTCTTTATGATATAGAGTTGCCCAAATTGAAGAATGATATATCAATAGTTTAGGATATTCTAAAATTGAAAAAGTTTTATTATCTGGACAGCAGTTTTCAAGTTCAAAATCAATTCTTTTTTGTCGATACGGTAAATCTTTTGGTTTTCTTGTTGAGTTATAATCAAAAAATTTACATTTAACTAAATCGCTGTTTAATTCTTCAGCTTTATTATAAAGTTCCTCATACATATTTAATTCTATCCAATCATCTGATTCCACAAAACCAATATACTCACCTTTTGCTATTTCTAGACCTGTATTATATGCAGCACCTAATCCCGCATTTTCTTTATGGATAACTTTTATTCTTTTATCTTTAGTCGCATACTCATCACAAATTGCACCACAGTTATCAGTAGAGCCATCATTGACTAATATAATCTCTAAATTTGTATAAGTTTGATTGACAATGCTATCTAAACATTCTCTGAGGTATTTTTCTACATTGTATATAGGCACGATGATAGAAATCAAAGGTTTTTCTTTTGTTTGTAATTTCGCTAACTTTTTATATTGAAAATCAGCATTTTCAAACT
>NZ_NXLK01000010.1:0-44754 GCF_005406235.1 Campylobacter sp. MIT 12-5580 | reverse complement strand
AAAAGCACCTTGATAATCCAAAATTAAGAGGTATGGTAACTACTGAAGAGCTTTTAAGCTTTCCTAAGGTGGCTAAAAATGTGGAGGCTGAGTTTAATCAAAAAAACAATGACTACACTTGGAAAGCAAAGGCAAATGATGGAAATACTTTAGCTTATGGAAGTAGAGAATACAATGAACAAAATAGGCTTTTAACAATTCATAGCAAGACAGAACAAGGGCAGAGAATGGCGGAAGAGGATAGGCGTAGTCATCCCTATCATTCCATATTTAACGACTTCAATTTTCGCAAATCCGCCAACAGCGATAGTATAACACAAGCTAAGTCACAAAGTCAAGAAAATTCAAAGGAAGCTCAGCTTGCAAAACTCAGAGCTGAAGTAAAGGCGATTAGCAAAAAACAACCTAAAAAAGACTTAGATAAGGGTTTAAATAGGGATATACAAAGATGAATGATAAAGAACTTCAAAACAAAATTTTAGAACTAGAAAACTATGTAAAAAACGCTAAAGAAAACATTGAAAAATGTGAAAAGGCTATTAAAGCTTTAAAAGATATAGCTTGGGATAGACAAAGCAAGAAAGAAAGCTCACAAATGTATAAGGTTTTAAATGATGAAAAATCACATACAAGTGTAAAAAGCAATGTAGGTCAAATCAAAGTTGATAAAGAGTTTATGGAAAAAGAAGTTAAAAAGCACCTTGATAATCCAAAATTAAGAGGTATGGTAACTACTGAAGAGCTTTTAAGCTTTCCTAAGGTGGCTAAAAATGTGGAGGCTGAGTTTAATCCTCAACAACGAGGATTTGATTGGCAAGCTAAAGCAAATGATGGCAATATTATCAAATATGGAGAAAGGGACTTTGGAGAAGGGCATAGATTGCTGACAATTCATAGTAAAACAAATGAAAATGAGAGAACAGAGCCGGACGGACAGGGTTCGCTCCGCCGACAGTTTTACAACCCTAATTTCCACAACTCTGTTTCGTCTAGTATAACACAAACAAAGCCACAAAGTCAAGAAAATTCAAAGGAAGCTCAGCTTGCAAAGCTTATAGCTGAAACTAAACAAGCAAGCACAAAAATTGGCAAAAACACACCAAATAAAAGTTTAGATAAAGGATTTGAAAAATGAGTGATGATAAATCAAAAAAGCTTGTATTTATAAGTATTTTATCGATTTTAGCTCTCATAGGAGCTTATGTTTTAAGTGGTGGTTTAGTGCTTATCTTAAATAAGGTAGGCTTTTTTAAGTTCTTTGAATTGTGGCATTTTAATTTTATTTTTGAAGCTTTGAGTAAAAATTACCCAAAAACTTGGCAAAGCATAGGCTTAGCCTCATTCATTTGTCTTTTTGGTGTTTTATGTTTAGTCTTGCTTATTCTTTTCAAAAATAAAGAAAGTTTATTTGGAGAAGCTCGTTTTGCGAATTTTGGTGAAATTCGTAAAATGGGGCTTTTTGGAGATAAAAACAATTTCGTAAAAAGAGGCATAATCATCGGTAAATATGGTAAAAAATTCTTGCAATTTGGAGGACAGCAATTCGTTGCTTTAGGAGCACCAACAAGAAGCGGTAAAGGAGTGGGTATAGTTATACCAAATTTGCTCCATTGGCAAGAATCAGCAGTCGTGCAAGATATTAAACAAGAATGCTTTGATTATACAAGCAAATATAGAGCCGAGAAACTAGGAAATAAAGTTTTTTTGTTTAATCCATTTAGCACAAGAACACACCGCTATAATCCTTTTACTTATATTGATATGGCAGATAGTGAAAATGCTGATTCTCAGCTTATGGACTTAGCAAATATCATTTATCCTTTAGGCAACGATGATACAAGCAAATTCTTTTCACAGCAAGCACAAAACCTTTTTATAGGGCTTTGTTATCTTTACAAAGATTTAACAATGAGTGAAAAAGGTAAGCTTTTCTTAGAAGCTTATGGTTTAGAAGTAGAATTTAATTTTTATGGCATTTTACAGCTTAGCAAAGGGTTTGAAATCATCGATCCTCATACAAATAATAAGCTTGCGGTTGGATTTGAAGAAACTTACAAGCTCCTTGATGAGATAAAAATCTTAGGAGAAATAACCAAAAGAAGAATAAGCACTTATATACAAATTGATTCGGCTAATACAAAAAGCGGTGTAATGTCAAGCTTTAATGCCCCACTTTCACCTTTTGAGGGTGAAACCTTACGCCTTGCTACACAAACAAGTGATTTTGATTTAAGAAATTTACGCAAGGAAAAAATGACTATTTACATAGGCATAACTCCTGATCAGCTCAACAATGCTAGATTTATCTTAAATATTTTTTGGAGTCAGCTCATACTATTAAACACAAAAGAGCTACCACAGCAAAATGACGCTTTAAAATATGCCTGCTTGCTTGTAATGGATGAATTTACAGCACCTGGGCAAATTCAAATTTATCAAACCTCTGTTTCGTTTATAGCAGGATACAATTTGCGTTCTTTAATGATTTATCAAAGCAAATCGCAACTTAGAACGCCTCCTCCTTTAGGATATGGAAATGAAGGTGCTGAAACTTTACTTACCAACCACGCTTGTCAAATTTTCTACGCTCCTAGAGAAGAAAAAGACGCTGAAGAACTAAGTAAAACGCTAGGCAATAAAACAGTTAATCAAACTTCAAGAAGCATTAATCAAGGTGCAAATGGTGGAGGTAGCACAAGCACAAGCCAAACACATAGGGCATTAATGCTACCTCAAGAGCTCAGAGAAATGCCTTTTGAAAAAGAGCTTATCACCATAGATAGTGGCAAGCCTATATTTTGCAATAAAGCATTTTATTACAATGATACTTATTTTATGGATAAGTTTAAAGCTGTATCCCCAAGCCTTGCTAAGATCAAAGGCATACCAAATAGAAAAGAACTTGAAAACGCTATTTTATCTGGGGAATGCAATGTTTTAATCCCTATACACAAATCAAATTTAAAAGGAGTAAAAAATGTTTCATAAACATTATTTAACATTTGCAGTTGCGATAAGTTTATTTATCGCTGGATGTGCGGCAAAAAAGCCAAAAGAGCTTGATGATAATTCAGCTCAATCAATTAACAATGCTTTGCTTGAAAGACAATACAACTTTGTGCCTAAAGATTCTTTTTTAAGTAGCTTTAATTGGACTTATCACATTAATGCTACTAAAGAAAATGGTGAGTTGCTTAGAAACGAGCAAATGGTAAAAGTATTTTTACTCGCCCACAATGCTACTAAAATCATTATTGTAGGCAAAAAAGACTTAATTAAAGAGTATGAGAAATACCTACGAAAAAATCAAGTAAAAGCTTTAATTGAGCTTCAAGATGTTGATCCCATAGAACGAGATATTAACACAGTCAATCTTTTATTTTTCAACCAAACACAAGGAGATAAATAATGAAAAAGAAGTTATTTACATTATTTGCAGGTTTATTTTTAATGATTTCTAGCATAAAAGCTATAGAGCTTGAGTATTTAAAAGGCGATGAAGCAAGTGCTTGCGAAGCTATGCTTTGCTTGGCAAGTCCTGTTAAACCACCTGAATGCAGTGCTGCTATTGCTAGATATTTTTCAATAAAGTTTAAAAAGCCGTGGAAAACCATACAAGCAAGAAAAGATTTTTTAAAACTTTGTCCTACGAGCTCAAGCGATGATATAGAAATGAGTAAATATGTAAATGATATTTTACCGAATTTAGATGGTGAATGCTCGATAGATTTGCTCAATAGTAGAGCTGAAAAAGTGATTTTAAGAGTTATAGAAGTTTGCGAGGGAAGTGGGAGCGATAGGACTTGTCGAAAAGTAAATATTTATGGATATAGAACAAATCCTCAGCCTACACAAGCGTGTGCATTGCTTTCTCAAAGTAGCTATACAAACTACAATCTTAAATATACTTGCAATTCTACATTTTATGAAGAAAGTGATTGGCTTAATGGCTACACAAAACAAAAAGTATCCAAACAAGAATTTGATACTCTAGCAAACAATGAAAGGACTACAGAGAGCATTAAAATAGGCTTTAACAAACAAGAGATTGTTTATTATAAAAAAATTCCCATCAAAAAAGATTGCTGGATTAATGAAGGCAAATAATGAGCGAAGAATATGATATAGCTGCTGGAATTGAAGGCTATCTTGATGAGGCTGAAAATTTGAGTGAAAACACTCTTGATGATACACATCTTTATAATGATATAATAGGGCAAGAACTAGAAAAACAAGATAACGAAATTATTCAAGAAGTTATCGTAGCTACTCAAGTAAGCCCTAAGCAAGAAAATAAGGCTCAAATTTTTGAGCCTCTTGATCCTGATAAGCCTGTTAATTTAAAAACCTTGCTCAACGAACAAGGCGAACTTTTAAAAAATTTAGATGAAAAGGCTACAAGACTTGAAAATATACAACTTGATGAAGAAACTAAGGGCTTATTAATAGATTTTCAAAAGCTTCTCGTTGCTCTTGATGAAAAAACATTAAAAATTATGGAGTATTTTGGCGAAAATATCAGCGATCAAGACAGAGCCTTAATTAATAGGACGCTGCTTTTAAAACAAAATTTAAGCGAACTTTATGATTTAATTAAATTCTTTGAAAGTAAAGAATATATCAAAAAAACACAAGAATTTGAAAAAAAATTTAGAAATTTAATTAGAAGCTCAAAGGAAAGAATAGATAATTTTGAAAACAATCTTAGAAAAGCCCTTGATTCAAGCTTGCCTGTCTATAACGAAATTTTAAAACTTTTTATTCAAAGACAAAATGAGCTTTTGGATAATCTTTATATAGATCAAAAGGATAAAGCACAAATTTTTTCTAAAGAGCTAAGCAAAGAAATAGATTTATCAAAAGATGGCTTCAAGGAACTTGCCTATAATTTTGAATTGACAAGCAAAAAACTAAAACACTTTGCCTTTGCTTTACTCTTTTGCTTTGGGGTATTTGGGATACTTTTTGGTGTTTTAAGTGCTTTGACTTATTTAAAATATCAAGAATATCAAGAAATAGAAAATAAAATGCGTTCTCTCTCACAAAGAATTAATGGCATAGCAGTAAAAAAAGATGAAGCTAATAATCTTATTTTAAGTTTACCAAAATCAAATGCTAGTATAGACAATGATAAAGATAGGCTACATATCACAATAAAGGAGTAGAAATGAAATTATATAAAGCTTAAACAACATGCAAAAATGAGTTGGATTTAAATCCCTAAAAAATTTTTTAAAAAGGATATAAAAAATGGCGTTAGCAAAATTAGACAATTCACAATATCAAAATATTGTTTTGGTTACAAATTCGGCTTTAAATTATGTAACCAAAGATGGAGAAACTAAACAAAGAGAGCCAAAAACAGCTGCTCTTAACATCATACACGATGCTGCAGCTGTAGAAGGTATGGGTGCTGGCAATGTAAGTGCCTCTTTTAAACAATATGGAAAATGGGAAAATTTCTATATCAATAAAAATAAAGAAACAGGCACAATAACCTTGCGTCCTACAAAGACACCAAAAGATGCAAGCACATTTGTATATATCAATCCTGTTGTTACTGAAGAGGGTAAAACTTTTTATGCATTTAATGAAAAGACTGAAGCTGGAAGAAGCTTTACTCAAGGATTAAGTGCGAGAGATTGGCAAAAAGATCAAAATAGTGAAGTGCTTTCATATGTAGAAGGCAGAGCTACACTAAAAAACGATGAGCTACAAGCTGCCTTAAAAGAAAAGGGTCCCGGATATATAGCAGTTATATCAAATAGCGGCATAGAAATAAAATCTGAAGCCGATCTTAAAAAGGGTGCTCAGGAGGTTCAAAATTCAGTAAGCAAAGAACTTGAAAATGAATTACCTCAAAAAGAAACTCAAGCCAAGAAAAAAGATGAAATAGAAATGGCTTAAATCTAAACGCCCTTTTTTATAGGGCGTTTCAATATCTTTAAAATATTGTAAAAATATTTTTTAAATATTTTAAAGATATTTTTTCAATATTATATCAATATTTTATAAGGAGCTACAATGAATCCACAAATACATAGCGATTTTTACGATGAAGACAAAAATGAGCCAAAACTTTTTAGCGAAGAAGAGTTGCAAGTTAAACGCATCCAAAAAACACCAGTTTATAACAAGAAACTAGACTATGAAAAGATTATGGAAAAGAAATTAGCTAAAAAGAACAAGGAGTAAATAATGAGGCTCTTTATAGCAGAAAAACCTGATTTAGCTAAGGCTATTGCTGAGGGATTAAATGGGGAGTATAATAACACTTTACCTAAAAATTGTGGTTATATACAAAGAGGAAACGACTACATTACTTGGGCTTATGGGCATATAATGCGACTTTTAGAGCCTCACGAATATGATGAAAAATATAAAATTTGGCGTTTTGAAGACTTGCCTATTGTCATTAAGGATTTTAAACACAAAGCTATAGAAGATAAAGAAAATCAGCTCAAAGTCATTTTAAGGCTTATCAAAAATGAAAAAATAAAGCAAATTGTGCATTGTGGGGACGCAGATGATGAGGGACAAATACTTGTGGATGAAATTTTAATGTATTCAAAAACTCAAAAACCTGTTTGGCGTTGTTTGATTAATGACATTACGCCTAGTGCAGTAAAAAAAGAAATTGCAAATATGCGTTTAAATAGCGAATTTAAAGGTATGAGTGAAAGAGGATTTGCAAGAAGCTTTGCTGATTGGATTGTAGGATTAAATCTTACTCGTGCTTATACTTTAGCAAATCGTGCTAAGGGTGGCGAAAAGGGAGCGATCACAGTTGGTAGAGTTCAAACTCCAATTTTGGGGCTTATTGTGGCAAGAGATTTAGAAAATGATGGATTTAAAAGCATTGATTATTATGTTTTAAATGCTCAAATGAATATACATAATATCAAGATTAAAACTACCTTGAAAGTGAAGTCAGAAGAAAAAATTACGGATATAAACAAGGCAAATGCAATCAAAACAACTTGTGAGGGCAAGCAAGCCATTTTAAACATTAGCTCGCAAAACAAAAAAGAATATCCCCCTTTACCTTATAATCTTTTAACTTTGCAAGCTGAAGCAAGCAAAACTTTAGGATATTCTGCTGCCAAAACATTACAAATAACACAAAGCCTTAGAGAAAAACATAAAGCCATTAGCTACAATCGATCAGATTGTCAATATTTACCTGAAACCTTATACAAAGAAGCTTCAAAAATTATTCAAGCACTTCAAGCAAATTTTAGTGAAGATATAGGCTATACAAATGTAAATCTTGGCATTAAATCAAAAGCATTTGATGATAGCAAATTAAGTGCTCACTATGGTATAGTGCCTACTGAAACAAGATTGAGTTTAGATAAATTAAGTAGTGAAGAAAAAGCCATTTATACACTTATTTGCAAGCGTTTTTTAATGCAATTTTACGAACCTAGAGAGTTTATAGCTTACTCACTTAATTTTAAAATCAATGAATTAGAATTTGGAGCAAGTTTTTCTAAAACACTTAAAGCTGGATTTAAAGCTTTTTTTAGCCATATAAGTGATGAAGAAAATGTAGAAGATGAAATTAAATTTGATATAAATTTGCTTAAAAATGGTGATTTAGCAAATATAGAACAAGTCGAAATTAAAAAATTACAAACAAAGCCTCGTCCTTTATATACAATGACTACACTTTTAAAAGATTTGAACTCTGTAGCTAAATATGTTGAAAATGAAAGAATTAAAAAGCTTTTACTAGAAAAAGACAAAGACAAAAAAGGCGAAAGTGGTGGTATAGGAACGCCTGCTACTCGTAGTGATATGATAGAAAAACTCATAAAACAAGGCTATATTGAAGTCAGCAATGATAAAAAGCAAGTTATCAAATCAACTCCAAAAGGTAAAGATTTGATTAAATTTGTTACACCAATACTTTCTCGCCCTGATATGACAGCTTTATGGTTTGAATATCAAAAAGCTATCGAAAAAGGCGAAACAACCAAAGAAGCCTTTATAAAAAGCGTTTATACATCTATAAGCACGGAAATTGAAAAGATTAAAAATGGTAATTTTTCTATTGCGGGTGCAAAACGGATAAAATGCCCTGAATGTGATGGATTTTTAATCAAAAGAAAAGGGCAAAAAGGCTTTTTCTACGGTTGCTCTCGTTATCAAGAAGGTTGTAAATTCATATGTATGGCAGATAAAAAAGGTGAGCCGATTTTAAAAAATAAATAAAAACGCATTTATCTAGTATTAAGAATAAATGATATATAGTATCATTATCTAATATTAGAAAGGGTGGCTAATGAAAATTTATTATTAAGGGATATAATGACAAAGATTAAAAATGATGATTTAATGCTGTTTGTGATTGATGAATTTGGCGAATTTCAACCTAATTTAGAACTCACTCAAGGAAAAATACAAAAAGATGAAAGGATAGACAATGCAAGCAAATCTAAGTTATCTCAAAACACAACTGAGCGAAGTGACTTACAGAACGCTTTCTCAATGGTATATAGACAAGAAAATAGACACTCACGAACTCAAGATTATAGAGCGATGGATAAGCCTTTATCCCAAGACAATGAAAATGCTGGACGCTTCACAGCTTCACAGCCTAGCACTTCCACAAACACAAATGGAGCTAAAAATTTTAACGAGCAAGGAAGCACAAACAAGATTCAATCAAGGAATGACACAAATGGAGATATTAGAAGTTTTTGGGGTAGATCAAGAGTTCTATTTAACGAAGAAACCAAAGCTCTCAACACCGATTTTAAATCAAAGCTTGAGAGAAGAGAAGCTAGCTTTAGTGCAAGAAGAATTGACGCAAGCGGAGAAAATAGACTTAATACACAAGGCTATCGATCAGATCGATCAGGAAGTGAAGAACAATCCTTTCATAGCACAAAAAATCGAGGAGATACAAATCCTAGAGAATTCACAAGAGCCACAAGCGGAGAAAATAAAAGTCTTAGACAATCAAATTTGTATGATGATGGACAGGATTTATTTGCAGCTCAAGCCAATGCAGGAGAACTTGAGGGCAATACAGGAACAAGACAATCCACTAGTATTGAAAAAGAACATAGAGAACTTTTACAAACAAGCAAGAACAATCATACAAACAACAAAATAGACTTTAGCACAAATGAAGAGCCAAACTTAGGCTCTTTAAAAGATAAATTTAGAAAAAATATTCAAGCTATCACTTTATTAAAAACATTAGAAAACGAAGACAACCGCCCAGCTACAAAAGAAGAACAAGAGGTTTTGAGTAAGTTTTCAGGCTGGGGAGGTATTTCATCAGCGTTTGATCCTTATAATAAAGAGTGGCAAAAAGAATACAAAGAGCTTGTTGATCTACTTGATGATGAAGAATATAAAGCTGCAAGAAACTCAACACAAGACGCTTTTTATACACCCAAAATTGTAATTGATACAATTTATAAGGGGTTAGATACAATGGGTTTTAATACAAGTGAAGATAAAAACATATTTGAACCAAGTGCAGGGATAGGTAATTTTTTAGCCTATGCAAAAAATTATGCTTCAAATTACAATTTCACTTGCATAGAACTTGATAACATTAGTGCGAGATTGCTTCAAAAGCTGTATCCAAATCAAGATATAAGAAATCACGGCTTTGAGAATTTTAATTTTATCAAAAAATTTGACGCATTTATTGGAAATCCTCCTTTTGGACAAAAGAAAATCATAGACATAACAAATTACGAACTTAACAAACTAAGCGTGCATAATTATTTTTTAGCTAAAAGCATTGATAATCTTAAAGAAGATGGTATTGCTGCTTTTGTAGTATCAAGGTATTTTTTAGACTCTAAAAATGAGGCGGTTAGGGAATTTATCGATCAAAAAGCTACTTTTTTAGGTGCCATTAGACTTCCTAACACAATGTTTAGCAAAATTGCAAATACTGAAGTTACAAGCGATATTGTTTTTTTCAAAAAAGGAAAAAATGAAAACATAAGTAAAAAGTGGCTTGAAAGCAAATCATATTTTGAAAATATTGATGAACTATGCTTAAAAAATGGATTCAGTGAAAATGAAGCAAAGAATTTCAAAATAAATGAGTATTACAAAGCAAATCCTCAAAATATACTTGGAAAAATGAAGCTTGTTAATTCGCAATTTGGATTTTCTTTGGAGTGCGTTGATGATGGGAGAAATTTAGAAACTGCTTTAAATCAATTTATAAACTCATTACCTAAGAACATATATAAATATAGCCCCACAATCATACAAGATGAAATTATCATTATTAATGAGCAAAATTCTGATTGTGAGTATATGAAGTATAAGTTAAATACAATCAAAGATTACAATTATTTTGTATATAACAATGAAGTTTATTTTAAACTTTCAGGCTTTAGTAGTGAATATATGATTAAAAAACCACATCTTAACGAACACGACAAAAGAAGAATTATTAAACTTGTCGCTTTAAGAGATCAATTTAACACACTTATAGAGCTTGAAAAATCAGATTTAAGCGATGATGAACTCAAAATTCATAGAAATAAACTCAATGAGCTTTATGATAGCTTTGTAAAAACTGAAGGCTTTTTAAATAAGGATTCAAACAAAAGAGCATTTAGGGAAGATATAGAGGCAAATAAGATTTTAGCACTTGAAAAAAATTATAATGCAGGAATTTCTAAGAGTGTAGCTTTGAAAGAAGGTATTAGCCCAATTGCTCCTAGTGCTACAAAATCAGACATTTTTTACAAAAGAACTATATCAGCTCAGCCTGTGCTAAATTTACAAACTCCAAAAGAAGCACTTATTGCAAGCATTAATCAATATGGGCGTATTCATTTGGGATTTTTAAAAGATAATTTAGCTAAGCCTATTGATGAAACTTTGCAAGAACTTCTTGAAGAAAAGCTAATCTTTAAAAATCATACCGATGACTCTTACATCTTAGCTCAAAAATATCTTTCAGGTAATGTAAAGGCTAAATACAAAGAAGTAGAGCGACTTGTTAAAGATGGAAAAAACGAATTTATACCAAACCTTGAAAGCCTCAAAGAAATATTGCCAAAAGACTTAAAGGCTTCTGATATATCAGTATCACTAGGTACATCTTGGATTCCTTTAAAATACTATAGCGAATTTTTTGAAAAAACTTTTAGTATTCAAAAAGAAAATTACGATCTTTTTTTCAATGAAAAAACAGGGGAATGGAATTTTTCAGGTTTTGGAGCAAGTTTGAGTGTTTATACTCGCTCTTTATACGCTACTGAAAGAATAGGAGCATTTGAGCTAGCTTTGCACGCCCTTAAGCGAAATCCTATAAGAATTTATGATAAAGTTGAGGAATATGATAGTGCAAGTGGAAAGTATAAAACAAAGCAAATCTTAAACGCCAAAGAAACAGCCTTAGCAAATATAAAGCTTGAAAAGCTCAAAAATGACTTTGCAGAATGGATTTATAAGGACTTTGACAGGCGGAGCGATCTTGAAAAGATATACAACGAAAGATTTAACACTAATGTGGAGCCAAAATATAATGGAAAAGATTTAATCTTACCTAATTTAAACAAAAATATACAACTTAGAGTTCATCAAAAAAATGCAATATATAAAGCTATACAAGAAAATAGCATAATTTTTGATCATCAAGTAGGGGCTGGTAAGACTCTTGTAGCAATTTGTTCGATTATAGAGCAAAAAAGAATGGGGCTTATTAATAAGGCTCTTATTATTGTGCCAAACCACTTAGCTAAACAATGGAATGATGAATTTTATAGTGCTTACCCTTCAGCAAATATTTTAGCCCCTAGTGAAAATGACTTAAAAAAAGACAATAGAGAAAAATTCTTTGCAAAAATTGCAGCAAATGATTATGACGCAATCATTATGACACATTCTCAATTTAAACTTTTGCCTGCTCCTTATTCAATTCAAAAAGAGCAATACGAACAAGACATAGAAATTTTAGAATATACTCTAAGAACAAAGCAAAGCGATAATAATGTCAAAAAATACTCAGTAAAAGAACTTGAAAAAAGAATTGATAATTTCAAAGCAAAGCTTGCCGATTTACAATCCTCGCATAAAAAATCAAAATCAATTGATTTTTCAGAGCTTGGGATTGACACCTTAATCGTTGATGAAGCTCACGAATTTAAAAATTTGCTTATTACAACTTCTATGGGCGATATTAGTGGACTTGGTAACTTAAAAGGTTCTCAAAAAGCTTATGATTTGTATTGCAAAACACAATATCTACACAAAAACAATCATAAGCTTTATTTTTTAACAGGCACACCAATAAGCAACTCTATCACAGAGCTTTTTACTTTGCAACGCTACATACAACCTAGCGTTTTGAAAGAAAAGAGAATACATATTTTTGATTCGTGGGCTTCAACTTTTGGTGAAGTTACAAGTGCTTGGGAACTTGATAGTTCAGGCATAAACTATAAAATTGTTTCAAGATTTAATAAATTTAAAAATGTCCCAGAGCTTGCAACTATGTATAAAAGTGTGGCTGATATTGTTACAAATGCTGATATTATGAAGTTTCAAAAAGACTTTGTGCCAAAACTTTATAATAATAAGCCTATTAATGTTGTTGCTCCTAGAAGCGATGAAATAGCTGAATTTATAGGCATTCAAGATGAAAATGGAATGTGGAACGAAGACTCAATAGTATGGAGAATGGAAAATCAAGACAAAGATATTAGAAGAAACAATCTTTTAGCTTGCACCACAGACGCTAGAAAGGCTGGACTTGACTTTAGACTTATCGATCCTAATGCTAAAGATTATGTAGATTCTAAAGTCAATAAGCTTGTGCAAAATGTCTTAGCAGAATATAAAGCCTACAATAATGACAAAGGCACACAGCTTATATTTTGTGATTTATCAACGCCAAAAAGGCACTCTCAAAAAATAACTCGAGAAGAGATTGCAAACACCAATGAAATAGAGCAAAAAATAGAAAAAGAGGAATTTGTTAATATCAATGAAGTTTTAGAAAAAGATGAAGAGGAAGTCAAAAGCCTAGATGAAATCTTAGCCGAAAAAGCTAATTTTGATGTCTATAGTGATATTTTAAAAAAGCTTGTAAATATGGGAATACCACAAAATGAAATAAGATTTATCCACGACGCAAAAACTGATTTACAAAAAGCTGCTCTTTTTGCAGATATGAACTCAGGAACAGCAAGGATTCTCATAGGATCAACTCAAAAAATGGGAGCTGGGACAAATGTGCAAAAAAGAGTCGTTGCCTTACACCATTTAGATTGTCCGTGGCGTCCTAGTGATTTAGAACAAAGAAGTGGTAGGGTTATTAGACAAGGCAATGAACTTTTTATGCGTGATCCAATAAATTTTAGAATAAAAGAATTTAGATATGCTACTGAAAGAACATATGATGCGAGAATGTGGCAAACTATTGAAAGCAAGGCAAAATCAATAGAGCAGTTTAGAAGTGCTGGGGCTGATACAAGGACTCTTGATGATATAACAAGCTCAGCAGCAGATGCCGCAGAAATGAAAGCAGAGGCTACAGGCAATCCTTTTATCCTAATGCAAGTGCAACTAAACAATGATTTAAGGCAGGAAGAAATGCTTTATAATAATTTTCAAAGACAAATTTATCACAATGAAGAAACACTTAAAAATTTGCAATCTAAATTTAATTTTTTTAAAGAAGAAATCACTAAATTACAAACTTTTAAAGATATTATTTCTCAGCACAAAGAAGAACATTTTAAAGGTAAATATTTTATCCATAACTTAAACGATAAGACTTCTAAAACAAAAGATTTTCTTGTTTTTAAAAATGACGATAGCGAAGCAAATAAATCAAGGCAAGAAACGCTTAAACAAGCCTTTAATGCTGCTGTAAAGCTTGTAGCCCTTGATTATGAGAAAGAATACGATATTTTAGAATATAAAGGACTTATTATTAGTGCTGAAAAAACAAGTGCAAATTCACTTTGTTTTTATATTAGCACCCAAGACAAGAAGCTCTTTATAGAACCTGAAAATATGGTTTATTCTAATAAAGCAAATGAGGTATTTAAGATTGAAGATTATGTGAGTTTTAGCGGTTTTATTACAAGGATGAACAATTTTTATAATGGTATTGATAAGACTATGGAGGAGACAAATGAGAAAATCAAATTACTTCACAAAGATATTGTGGATTTGCAAAGGATAACAGGAGAAAATACACCAAGCTACACTAGGAAAGAATATTTAGAAGCCTTAAGAGAAGATAATCGTCTGGTGATAGAAGAAATAGAAAAAATAAGCACAAACAAAGACTACAAAAGTGAATTTGTGCCAAAGTCTGCCGAGATTTTAAATTCTTTAAATAAAACTAAGGAAAATATACAGGAGTTTGAGAAGTAATCTAAGTAACTTACTCAAAATTTTGTATAATTACACAAAATTAAATTCGGAGGTTTTAATGAAGCCAAAATTATCCCTAGATGAACAAATAAAACATATGGAAGCCAAAGGCATACAATTTAACATTATAAATCAGAATGAAGCTAAAGATATATTGTCTAGTAGAACTTATTATTTCAAGCTTAAATCTTATGCAAAAATTTACAACAAAGATAACTTGGGGCGTTATGTTGATTTAGAATTTGCTTATATGTATGAAATATCTAAAATTGATGTGGCTTTGCGTAGTTTTATATTGGATGTGGCGTTGGCTATAGAACATTTAGCAAAGACACTATTGCTTAATGATTTTAATCAAAGCAATGAAGATGGATATAGTATAATAGAAAGATTTTTAGACTCTGAAGAGGGACAAAATACCCAAAAAACTATAGAATCTTACTTAAATGGAGTTAATTTGCACAGTGGAGGCAACTATGCTCTTGTTCAAAAATATCACAATCAAATGCCAATATGGGTTTTAATAGAAATTATAAGCTTTAATAATTTTATAAAATTATTAACTTTTTATCAAAAGGATACCAATAGAAAAATAATACAAAATCAAAACAATAAAGATATAAAACTTGAAGACAGACTAGATAGTACAAAATGGCTTAGAAATCTATCAGCCCATAGCAATTGTATATTGATTAAAATACTAGATACAACTACAAGAAAATATATGTATAAACAATTAAGTGCCTATAGAAAGAATTTTGTATTTAAAGACGATACATATACCTTAGAAAGCATGATGAGCAAATCTCTTGTTGTGGATTTTTTAGAAATGATTCATTTATTCTTTAAAATTTGTAAAAGTAGAAATATGAAGAATAATTTTATTACGAATTTTAATGATTTTATGCAATATGTCAGAAAATACCAAGAAACATTAAATAGCAATCAAAAGCTAAAAAACTTCTTTGAATTTATTGAAAAAAGTTTTAACATTATAAAAAATTAAAAAATATTTAGAAAATTAATGTTATTTTAAGTAAATATATATAATAATTCTGACATCGACACAGCGAGTAAGATCCGTTCGAACTCGCTTCTTAATATCTTAAAAATTTACTTTTTATCGTCTTTTTTGGTGTTGTTTAAATCATCTTTTATTGATTGTGCTATTGAAGCGTAATAGATAAAAAATAAAGCTGGTAAAACAAACAATCCAATTATCCCCAACAAAATAGCAAGTTCGGTATTAGTCATTAATTTTCCTTATATAAATTTATGTAAATTATCATAATTTTATTTAAGATTTGATAAAACTTTTACTTATTTAAATTTCCCTCTCGTTTGACTTTTGAGCTTTTATTAGCTCTTTATCTCCTCGTTTTGTAACTCCATTAGCCCTAATATCTGCCCGTCGCAGTGTGTGATTGGATTGTTTTTTTCCTCTGAGCTCCAACTTATGCTGTGCATTAGCGTGCAGAAGCATTTCATCTCTTGATCGTTTCCAAACCATAGGGATTTTGGACAATTTTTGCAAATCGTTGGTGGATTTGGCTGTAGCTCGTCCTTTATTATAAGCATTGTTGGCGAGATGTATTCCTCCTCGTTTTGCTGCATAATATCTTGCCCACTCTGATTTGGTGTATTTTCTTGTAGTTGATCCACTTCTTACCCTTTCCTTTTTAATTTCTTTAAGCTCTGTGGTAATTTTTACAGGTGCAAGCTTAGCAAAGTTTTTTTCTGCTCGGTTGGCAATGCTTGCGTCCCACACAGGAATTTTACGCTGTGTATGCACTTCATAATCTTTATTTTGGATTTTCTTTTTGAAACTATATGGCTCTAACCTATCTCCTATCTTAGCAAAACGAACATACTCACCTTTTTCAATTTTAAGCTCCTTAACAAGTCTTTGCAAATCTTTACCCCAAATAGTTGTATCGCCTTTTGGAGTAAGATAAGACACAAAAAAACTTATATTATTTTCATCTTTAAAATCAAATTTTGCTTCGCCATAATCAAGCACTTTATAATGATGAGGCTTAATTTTCATTTGAGTTTTATTTTGTAAGCTATCTAAAATTTGCTGGCGTTTAGCAAGATCAATGTTTTGTTGAACTTGTTTTGAATGGGTTGCTTTAGCCTGTATTCCCAAATCATTTAAATTTTTAGCAAACTCAGTTCTTAAATGAGCTAAATCATTTTTTCTTATATCAATCCTTGTGCCATCTGCTTTAGAAATTTTAAGGCAAATATGGCAATGTGGATTGTCTGTATCTGCGTGAAAAACAAGAGAAAAAAAGTTATCAGGATAGTTTTCTTTTAAAGTTTTAAAAACTGCTTGCTTGAGTTTTTGAGGAGGAGTTGTTGAATGTTCTTTCATTGAAAAAACTATATTATAGGTTTGTCTAATTTCTCTTTTGTTTTGATACTGATTTGGGATTGTTGCACCATAATCTTTTAATGCTTTTTTAACTTCTATATTTTCATCTTTACCTTGATAATATTGTAATTCACTAGTAACAATTTGAAGCTCTCCATTTCTACTTACATAATCTATATGTCGAGAAACTGATTGAAAGTGTTTAGAGCTTGAAGTAATTTTTATCACAACCTCGTTACTTCTATGTGAAGAAATTTGAAGCGGTAATTTTGTTCTTGGCATATAGATATTAGACGATGAATTTGTAAATCCTGATCGTTTGCTTTTGTAATTTTTAGGCAAATTTGAAATAAAATCTCTATGTTCTATAACCTTTTTAGCTCTCCATTGCTTCCATTCTTGGTCATTATTTTTTAAAAACTTTGGAATAGAACTCACTTTATTTTATCCTCTGATTTATCAACTAAAGTATTTATATTTTGAGTAAGCTGATCTATTTTATATATTATATTTTGCAAAGTATCTTCAAGATTTTTAATATTAACTTTAACTGCACTTCTTTGTTTTAATATTTTATTAAGTTCATTAATATTTCTTCCCATTTGATTAAGAGAAGTTTTGGTAAGTATAAATTGTCTCAATTCAATAGAATTGCTAAATTTATCATTATATATAGAATTAAATATCCTATATCTTACTTCTTGAGTTAAAAATGAATAGCCATTTTTTTTAGCACTTTCTTTTATAAAATCATACTCATTTTGAGTAAAAAAAATCTTTACCTGTTTTGTTTTGGCTTGATATAATTCTTGTTTATAATGCAATACTTTATTTGGAGTATTTTCCTTATCGTTGTTAATAAATATGCTAATAATTTTATTAACAACTTTTGATTTTGGTGTCTTTGTTTTTTTACTTATATTAGTTATGAAAGCTAAATTTTCTTCATTTATATTAAATAAAAACTTTTTCATTTTTGTACCTAAAACAATTAATCTACATTTTTAACACTTTAAAAATGCTTTTTCGCAAGAAAAACTTTATATTTTTTGAATAAATTGCTTGTCTATATTATTCAAAAAATATCAAAAGAGCCTCGCAGAGCAGGTGGGATAAAATCCATTTTTTAGGACTTTCTAAAAAATTATTTTAAAAAAGTATATACTTTTTGGGATTTTATCCCTATCCTGTATATTGTAAAAAATCATCAAATTATACACTTTATTTCTTAAGTTATCATTAAGCAGAATTAAGATACAATCTAATAAAAATGTATTTACATATAAAAGGATATATTTATGAGTAAAGAAGAAATTAAAGATAACAATCAAAAAACTAAATTAAGAACAAGATTAAAAACAAAAGCAGTCGAAGAGCTTGAAAAAGAGTATAAAGAAAAACTTAAAAAAATACAAGAAAAAGAAAACGCCAAATTAGAAAAGCTTCATAAAGAATTTTCTTTACTTATCTTAGAAAGCTTTATAAATGATGAAGAATTTAAAAATTCTTTTTTTAAAATAATAAATCAAGAAAAATATGATAAAATTAAAAAGATTTACAATAAACTCTTAGAAGCTTATATGTAGATTTTAAATTTTAACTTCTTAAAAAAGGACACACAATGAAAACAAAAATTTTACTCTTGGCTGTTTTAGCTACAATACTTTTTAGTGCTTGCTCAGAAGAACCAAAAAGCGTTGAATACTATAAAAATAACCCTGAAGAAAGAAAGAAAAAAATCGATGAATGCGGAAAAAAATTGTATGATTACATAGCAAAAAATCCTCAAGCAAAAGACAAAGATCTTGAAAAAGTACTTGGAAAAGATTGTATGAATGCAGATGAAGCAGGAAAGCTATGGAAGTAAGAGACTAAAAGATGAAAAATAAAAATAGCTATTTTAATGTTCAAATAGACAAAAACAATGATGAGGAATTTTTATATCTGCTTGAAAAAGCTCCTTATACTAGCGAAGAAGAAATAGGTGAGCTTTTTTCTCACCTTGCTGTGCTTGATGAAGTGCAAAAAGAAAAAGACGCTTCTAATGCCAAAATAAGTAATAAAGTCCTCAAATTTTCTTTTCTTTACAATGATAACGAAGGTGCAAAAGTAGAAAATCTACAAGTTCCTCTTGGGCAAGGACACTTTACAAAAGGCATAAATCACTTAAGAAAGATAGGTAAGCAAGATTGGGAAAAAGATATAAAAACTAAACAATTTGATGAGGAGTTGAGTAAGAAATTTGATAAATTTCTTATGAAACCTCCAGCAATGGATGTGATTAGTAAAGGTAGCTTAGGAACTTTGCAAAAGTGTGCCAAAATTTTAGACACTATCCCTTCTCCTGAATTCCAAACCTTTTTGCAAGGATTTATGAATGGTAATGAAAAATGCAGGATTCAATTATTTGGCAACAAAGAAGATCAAAAAGCAGAAAATAATTTAGAACAAAAACAAGAAAACAAAAGCAATGAACAAGAAAAATCAAAAGCTGATAAGATAGCAGAAATTCAAAAAGAGGTGCAAACTAGCACTCAAAAAAAAAGTAAATCGGCTCTTAAAATTTCAAGAGAGGTAAATAAAGAAAGAGATATTCAGCTCAATAAATAAAATTCGCTTTTGTATCAAAAAAAGAAGGATCGGCTTATAATATATACAAACCACCCTCCTCGTTTGCACTATAATTTTAAACTACTTTAGCTTAAAAAAAACTTAAGGAAAATCTATGCCTAGAGAAAGAAAGTTTTTATATGTACCATATAATGATAAAGATGAAGCTAAAAAACTTGGTGCTATTTGGGACGCAAAAGAAAAAAAGTTTTATGTTCCTTTTTATATGGATCAAAGCATATTTAAAAAATGGGAAAATCCACCCATAAAACAAAACAATATCAACATAAATGAAGCTTTGTTTCAATTTAAAAATGCCTTACAGGCTCAAGGCTTAATTGTAGATACCCCTATAATGAATGGAAAAATTCAACGCTGTGCAACTCAAGATGATAAAGGACATGAAAAAAGTGGAGCATATGTAGGATACTTAGATGGCTTCCCTGCTGGTTATATCGAAAACTTTAAAACAGGTTATAAAGAAAACTGGAAATTTCAACTTTCAACTCACAATAACTCAATAAAGATACAAAGACAGCCTTTAAACCCAAAAAGTAATTTTAATGAGACACATATCAATAAAGATCAAGAACTCTTAAATTTGCAAAAGAAAACAGCCCTTAGGCTAGAAAAAGAATGGATAGAAGCAAAACCTCTTATAAAGTTACATCCATATCTTATAAAAAAAGGGCTTGATGAAACTTATAACCTTAAAGTAGATAATTATGGAAATTTACTTATTCCATTTCAAGATGAAACAGGGAAAATCTGGTCAATACAAAGAATTACAAAAGAAGGAAAAAAAATAATTGGCGTAATTAAAACAAAAGAAGAGCAAAATAAAAATGTGGAATACTCGGCTAGAAAAAAAGGATGTTTTTTTACTCAAATTCCACTTAAAGAACAAGAAGAATTCATAGTATGTGAAGGCTTTGCTACTGCTATGACTATACAAAAAGCATTACAAAAGCCTACTATAATGGCTATTGACGCAGGAAATCTAAGCAATGTCGTTGAAAATCTTAAAAAAACTTTTCCGAACAAACAACTAACTATAATTGCAGATAATGACTACAAATTAGAAATTCAAGGAAGAACTAATGTAGGATTAGAAGCTGCAAAAAAAATTCAACAAAATTACCCTAATGTAAAACTTGTTATTCCTCAAATAACAGAACAAGAAGCTAAAGAAGGGATAAGCGATTTTAACGATATTTATACAAAAAAGGGGCTTGATGAAATACGAAAACAATATCACACACAAACATTTCAAAATACTATAGACAAAAATAAACTAGATCTAGAAAGATAACTTCTTTGTTTTGGCGTTTTTATAATGTAAAAGGTCAAAATTTTATGAAATAAAATTTTTACCATTTCCTATTTAGATACAAATTTAATGAATTTAATAAATTTAAGAGATTATTATAAAAATAGCTCAGTGATTTTTAAACTCTATTTTATGGGGGTTTAAAATTTAATAAATTTAAGAGATTATTATAAAAATAGCTTATTTTATTATAAAAATAGCTTATTTTATTATAAAAATACCAACTAATTTTTGATTTTTGTTTGTATCGAAAGATTTTTTTTGACATAAATATAATAATTTATTATAAAAATACCAACTTTTTTTAATTTTGTAGATGTTTTGTAGGCATAAATATAATGTTATTATAAAAATTGACATAAATATAATAATTTATTATAAAAATACCAACTTTTTTTAATTTTGTAGATGTTTTTATAATAAGTTGTTGATTTTAATATAATATTTTGCTATTATTTACTTCTATATTTTGTATATAAGTCGTAAAGGTTATATACAATGTTATATTTATGTCAATTTTAAAGGATAAATTATGCCAAAACGCCAGACAGTGGATACTTTAAATTTGTTTGATGAGTGTGAAAACCTTATATGTGAAGATACTTTGAAAATGGAACTAGGTTCTGTTGTCTTATTGTGTGGAGTGAGTGAAGTTGGAAAATCTTTTTTAGCTCTTAAAACTTGTGCAAATGCTTTGAATGATGGCGTGAAATCTTTTTTTTGGAGTATAGAAGATAATGAAAAAGCTTTGCTAGCAAGAATTCAAAATATACAAAGTTTTTATCCTTTTGAGATGATTGATCTTGAGTTTTCTACCGATTTGCCTGAATTTAACGCAAGATTAAGTCCTGAAGAAAATTTAGCAAAGGAGCTTGGGACTTTATCAGATTGCAGCTTAATTGTTCTTGATACATTTAGTGCTTTTTTTTCATATTTAGGTTTTAAAGATCAAAACAATCAAAATGATGTGCAAAGCTTTTTTAATACTCTTATAAATATAGCGGTTAGTAACAATCAAACAATTTTATTGCTTCATCATTTAGATAAAAAGGGCGAGAGCATTATGGGAAGTTCAGTGATAAAAAATGTCCCTAGAATTATCTATGAGCTTACATTTGCTAAAGGAGAGAATAAAAATACTACAACTCATAGAATATTGAAAATAATCAAAGATAGCAATAATATTAATAATGGTGATAGAGAGAAGCGAATTAAAATTTTAGTAAATTCTGACATAAATGAATCTTTAGAAGAGCAAGAAGAGCATTTTTTGCTAAAAGTAGATAAAGATAATGAAATAAAAGATTTGAGTAATGGTTTAGCCACTATGGATAATAATGGTTATATTACTATGCACGAAAATAGAGGAGTTTTTTATCTTAGTAGTAAGAAGATAATAGATTCAGCACTTTATAAAGAATTTGTTAAAAATGATAGACAATGCGAATTTAAAATGGAACACAAAGACAGCGGATCAACCTATATTATCAATTTAAAGAATGAGTTACTTACACAAACTCATAGAAGCATATTAGATGCTTTGTTTCTTTATGTGAAAGATAATGTGGATAGCACTACTATCAAAAAATACCAAGATGAATTTTGGGATATGGAAATTTTGTTAGAACCATATAAATTTTTAAAAAACTACTTAGGAAAAACACCAACAAGATATCAATGGTTACAAGAAAAATTTGATGAGATTTCTCGCTTTTCTTATGATTTAACACATATTCAAAATATCGATGGAAGACGAGAAAAGAAAACTGAAAGGGATAGAGACATTTTAATGTTTGATTCTATAGAAAGGGTTACTAAAAATGATGGAAAAATCATAGCTATGTTTAAGCTTACCATTAGAAAAGAATATATAAGGCGTTTGAAGACAGAATCAACTCTTTCTTATGATAAAGACTTAGCTAAAATTCTTATCAATTTAAAATCTTTAGTTGTGCAGGATTTAATACGATTTTTAAGTTCTTTTCCTGACAATAGCAATATGAAGCTTACTTTTACTGAATTTTGCAAAATTAAAGCTTATTCAGATTACAAGCATAGAAGCCTTATTTCAAAACAAAGAAAAGAAATTATAGAATCTAAAGATGAATTAATTGAATTTGGGATTAATGTTTATGGAAGGAATTCTCCTTTAAAACCATATGATAACGAAGTGTTACATAAAAAATTTGCAGATAGCAACGATTTAATTTTTATATATCGTGGCAGTGGAAAAATTAAGCGTTTTATCAATAAAAAAGATGCGATGAATAAGCTTAACATAAAGGCAAATAGGTATTTATCAAATAGCTTATTTACTCCTGAAGATTTAAAATAATAAACAAAGGATTAACACAATGGATCAAAGACTTATTGATGAAAACAATAGAAGGATAAGAGAGGAAAATAATAGGTCTATTGAACAACAAAATAAAAAAGATATGGACTTTTCAGGCGAGGCTGTAGGCGGATTAGCTGGATGTTTAATAGGGCTTTTAGGTATTATTTTGGCTATTATTTTTTATATCTTAAAATATGTGTTTATTTTTATAGTATTTTTACGAAATAGATTCTTTATAAAATGGAATTGGTATGTTAAGCTTGAAAACTTTACTTGTTTCATTATAAACATAATAAAAATATCTCTTTCGCTTTGCTTGTTTTTTATTTTTTATACATTTTACAAATTATGGGTAATTATGGTTTCTGCTTATATATACTTTGTATATTGAATTATGACTACATATACTCATTTTAAAATATTTATTAAATATCTTAGAAATATTTTAAAATTATATAAACAATATCTTAAAAATATTTATAAAGTATTTTTAAGATATTGTTATTGTCACTTAAACAACAAATCCTCAATTCGAACAAAAGAATTGTAAGAATTTAAAAATTTATTTGAAATAAAATATGATAAAATGTTGTTAAAATTTTACAAAGGAGTTAAAATGTCATACCCACTTTTAGGCACTCATTTTGAGCTTGATGAAGAAAAAATTAAGCGTGAGGGGATATATAATTTAGAGACAATGTATAAAACCATTGAAGAAATTGCTCTTGAAGTAGGACTTATTAAAATAGATAAAAATACCTATCATTGTAAAGGCAATCAATATGATTTGGCAAAACTAGGTATATTAGTTTATAATAATCTTATGAATTTCAAATGGTTTACTCTTAATGTTAAAAAATGGACTTGGATTAGCGAAAAAGAGGGAAATGAGAGTTTAATTGGCGATGAAATGGGAGTTTGGGCTTCGTGAGCGTAAGCAGAAAGGCTATAAATTTCGATTTATACACAAATGAGCTAAAAAAGCACTTCCAAGACACAAGAGAAGCTTATGCACAGGTCAAAGAGTTTATGCTCAAAAATGGTTTTGAGCATAGGCAGTATTCAGGGTATGCTTCTAAAAATTCTTTAAGTGAAAGAGCAATTTCTAAACTAAGCACTAAACTTGTCACAAACTTCCCTTGGCTAGCTTCTTGTGTAAAAAGATTTGATGTTACTGATATTGGGGAACAATATGATTTAACAGATCAACTGCAAATTCTTTCAAAATCTATTCATAAAGATATACCTAAAAATTCTCCAGATAAAGAAGCCAAGCTTGCAGAACTTAGAACTGAAATTAACAAAGCTACCCAATCTAAAACTCATAATTTAAACACCAAAAATAAAAACATAGAAAGATAGTTTTGTAATATCGTTTAGTATATTAAATAGCATTAATATCTATTTAATATACAATATTTATAAAATATATTAAAAATATTTTATAAATATTTATTAGTCAATGAAAAAATATTTTTACAATATTGTATTAATATTTTTATGATATTATTTCATTATAAAATTTACTTTTTATCAAAAAAGGAGGTTATATGGTTATTTCAATAGTCAATGAAAAAGGTGGCAGTGGCAAAACTACTTTAGCAGTAAATTTGGCAGCTCGTTTAGCAGAAGATGATGATAATGTTTTGTTAATAGATGCTGATCCACAAAAATCTACTGAGGTTTTTTCAGATATGAGAAGTCAGTCTGGCTTAAAGCCATTATTTAGCAATGTTTCAAAAACAGGTATAAGTTTGGGCGATGAAATTGAAAGTATGCGTAGCAAATTTGATAGCATAATTGTTGATACAGGTGGTAGAGATTCAAAGGAAATGCGAAAAGCTATGCTTAAATCAAACATTATTATAATACCAACCATTCCTTCACAATATGATGTCCCAGTTCTTGAGCATATGCTTGAAATATATGATGACTCAAGACAAATAAATTCCAATCTTTTGGCTTTTGTGCTTATCAATAGAAGTTCGCCAAATCCATTTTTAGCCAAAGATTTAGAAAATTTGAGGGAATTTATCAATACGACAAAAGCCGAAAAAGGTTTGGAAAATGTCATTTTGCTTGAGAATGCGTTGTATGAAAGACAAGCCTATAGAAAAGCTGTAATTGATGGCAAAAGTATTAGAGAATTTTGCACACCAAATGAAAAAGCTTTGAGCGATTTTGAGGCTTTTTATAAAGAATTTTTAGAGCTCGCAAAAGAAAGAATATAAGGAGTTATTATGGGATTTAAAGCAATGAGTAAAAAAAATGAACACGCTTCAAAGGAAGAAGATTTTTTAAATTCTGCTCGGGGTGAAACTTCGTTGCAAAAAAACTACAGGCCAAAAATACCAGCTAAAAGCAAAAGAAAACAAATAGCTTTTTATCTTAATGATGAGGAAATGGCTATTTTAAAAGAAGCTGCATACAAAATAAATATGAATGTTTCTCAATATCTACGATTTAAAGTTTTTAGTGGAGATAAAAGTTAATTTATGGTATTTTAAGCTTGTTTTACTTATTATTTTGGAGTTATGGATTTTAAAATAATCGACCGATTAAAATTCGCTTCGCATAAAGCCTAAACGAACGATTTTCTTTTGATGTATAATTAAAAGAAATCATTAATCTACTCCTTTTTCTTTTACCCTTTTTTATCCTCATTTACAAAAACTCCAAAATTTTACCAATTTTAAGCTTTAATTAAGCTTAAAATACATATAATTAAATATGTGTTTTTACATAATTAATTATATGTAAAATAAAACTTAATCAAAAACCTATAAAATAGGCATTCAAAGCAGTTTTTATAAGATTTTTACTGTAATATCTTATTAAGCAAAAAGACAAACTAGCTTTAAAGTCTTATTTTATAGAACTTTGCAAGGGCTTTGTAAGCTTTTGCCTTTAATTTTTTTTTGCTTAATAAGAACTAAAACGCCAAAAAGAAAGGGTTTAAAGTGGTTTTAGCTTATGCAAGGGTAAGCACAGACAAACAAGATAACATAAATCAAGAACAAGAGATAAAATCCTATTGTAAAGCCTATAAAATAAAGCTTGATGAATATATAAGCGTTGAGATGAGCTCACGCAAAAGCTTAGAGAAACGCCGAATTAATGAGCTTTACGATAGGCTAGACAATGGCGACACGCTGATCGTTGCTGAACTTTCAAGATTAGGGCGTGATATGCTTGAAACAATAAGCCTAATTTTTGACCTAATCAAAAAAGGCGTAAAGGTAATTTTCATCAGACAACCAGAGCTTAACCTAATGCGAGAAAGTGCAACTAAACTACTTTTGAGCTTTTATGCTTATATGGCAGAACACGAAAGAGAGCTAATCAGCCAAAGGACAAAAGCAGGGCTAAAAGTAGCCTTACAAAGAGGAAAAACACTGGGACGCCCTAAAGGTGCAAAAAGTGAAAGCATATTTGAACCTTACAAAGAAAGGACTAAACAAATGCGAGAAATGGGAATGCCTTTTAAGTCTATTTGGAAATTCTTGGGAGCTAGGGGAACTTATGCAGGGTTTTATTTATTTTGTCAAAGGGAAGGCATAGAATGAGAAGCAAAAAGGAACAAACACACATAAAAACTTTTAGAGTTAATCAGGACTTAAAAGATTTTTTAGATAGCTTAGAAAATTCAAATCAGTTTGTAATACAGCTTTTAAAAGATACTCAAGAATTTAAAGAATTTTTACACAAAAAAGAGCTAATGAATGACAAAAATCAACCTAGCCTTTTTGATGAAATGTAATTTTAAAATTTGGCAAAACTTTTCACAAGTTAATTTTTGGTATCCACCAAATAGCAGATATACATCTGCTACTATGGTTTTTTTGCATAATCTGCTACACAGATTTTTTTCTTATATCTGCTAGCTATAAGAAAAAACGCAAAAAAAGGATACCAAAAATTAACATAAAAACGCCAAAAAAGAAAGGGTAAAAAATGAAAAAAAGTGATTGGGAAGAGTTAAAATTTAAAGCAAAAAAAGTTAAAAATTTGCCACAATTTCAAGAAGCTTTTGCAAAGCTTAGCGGGCGAAGTCGAAAGGCAAAAGGGAATATTCACTTTGCCACTTATTCAAGATTAAGCAAACAATCAAAAAGAGGCGGTATTAAAAGGATTTTAGCTCACAATAAAAGAGAACAAGAAGTAAGCTACTTACTCCCACAAGAGCAAAGAGAAGCTAACGAATACACACCTTTTACAGAAAGACAAGCCGAAGCATTAAAAAAACGCAATATTGAACCTACACAAGAGAATTTTTTTATAGGATATGAAAAAGAAATAAGAAATGATTATGAAAAATTTCATAAGCGAAAAATGCCAAAGAATAGCCAGCCATTTGTTGAAGCGGTGTTAAATTTAGAAGCTCATCACACTATACAAGATATTCAAAACGCATTAAAGCAAAGTAATTTTCCTTTGCAAGCGGTGCATATAGCTATACATAGAGATGAGGGACACAAAGACGAACTAACCGATGAAACTATAAAAAACTATCACGCACACATAATTTTTAAAAATTATGATTATAACACGCACAGGACTATTTTAAGGGGCTTAGATAAAAAAGAATTTAGCCAATGCCAACAAAGGCTTATTAAAGCATTAGGAATGCAGATCAACAAAGAACAAAAAAGCACAAGGCATTTAAGTAAATGGCAAATGATACATAGAAAAGAAAAACAAGCTGAAAGACTTTTAAAAGAAATTAGACAATACGAAAAAACGCAAGAAAAGGGGGTAAATTTCAACGAACGCAACCTAACTAATACCAACACAGCACCACAGGTAAAAAATGGCTTAAATCAAACGCTAGACGCAAAAGCTCAAAAAATAGCTGATTTACGCAAAGAAGTAAGCCAAAGCACACAAAACCGATACAAAGAGCAAACAACCACCAAAGACAAAGACTTTGAAAGGTAAAACCCTTTCTTTTTGGCGTTTTATGTGTTACAATTTTGAAACTTCAATACTCAAGAAAGGTTAAAGGACAATGGCAAAAGACAACGAAGCAAAAGAGACTTTAAAAGACAAAGAAAAAAGCTTAGATGATGATAAATTAAGGCATCTTGAAAGCATTCAAAAGGCTAGCAAGATTTTAGAAACTATCCCAAGCGAGGAACTTCAAAGCTTTTTAGAAGGCTTTAAAAGCGGAGCTGAAAGCAAAGAAAGACGCTTTTTTACTGATAAAGAAAACGAAAAAACAGCACAAAAGCCTAATAATCAAGAGAAAACAAAAGCCGAAAAGATCGCTGAACTTCAAAAAGAAGTAAGGGAAGTTGTAGAAAAAAGAAAGAGGGATTATCATTCAAAAAGCAGAAGTAGAGATTTTGAGCGTAAAAATTTTGAAAGGTAAAAGCTTCTTTTTTTAGATTTTGTATTACATTTTAGCTAAATTATGCTATAATTACAGCAACTAACGAGGCTTTTTAGGGGTTAATCGTTTGAAAGTCGCTAATATAGGAACTTAAAGGGCGACTATAAAATAATGCGTTTCAACGAAAAAACGGCGTATAAGGATTTTTTCTCCTTGTTAGTTTCTCCTTAAATTAAAATCCCTTTCCCCTATGTATTTATATGTTGTTGCTGTGATCTCGACAAAGCTAATCTCGCCTGTCTCCTTGCTTTTTGCTTTGTTTTTTTTGTCTCTTCTTTTTTTTCTGCTAGCGTGTATTTAGGCTTTTCTTCAAATTTTTGCTTAACTAACTGCCTTTTTTTTGCACTACCTCGAAAAAGAATATCTGCATTAATTTGATAAACACCATTTTGAATTTTCTTAATAAAACCTGTTTTAATTAATTCCCTTAATATTTTTTGGGTTGTTAATAAGGTTGTATTGCAATATTTAGAAATCATTTCAGCGGTTGAAAAAATACAATTATTTTCATCAGCATTTAAAATAATGAAATTGAGAACATTAAAAGTTTTTTCTGGCATAAAAGGCTTAATTGCTACTTCTAAAAATTTATCAAACATTTTCATAAAATTAAAATCCCTTTCTCCTATGTATTTATAGGTTGTTGCTGTGATCAATGTTTAACAAATGGTGTTGTAAATTTTTCTTTGACCTCTTGTCTTTTTTTCGCGCTACCCTTAAAAAGAATGTCAGCGTTTATTTGATAAACACCATTTCTAACTTTTTTTATAAAATTACAATCTTGCAAAATCTTCATTTCTTTAGCCACTGCTTGTTGAGTTGTTTTTAGGACATTTGCGATCTCTTGGCTTGTTGCAAATACGCAATTTTGTTTATCGGCATTTAAAAGCAAAAATTTTAAAACGCTAACCTTAAAATTTGAGCCCTGAAAATAGCTTTCTAAAACATTTATGAAATTTTCGTAAAACATTTTCATAAAATTAAAATCCCTTTCTCCCATATATTTATAAGTCATTCCTGCAACCTCAATAAAATTAACCTCACCTGTAATTTTATCAACGGCTTTTTCATAAAAAGTCGCTTTTGATGCAAGTGCCATTATCTTTGTCGTTGTTTTAGGCTTTGTGCCTTGACTTTTGTCTTTCATTGCGTTATAATGTCCTTTCCTTACTTTTTTGAAGTAAAAGAAAAGGGACCGATAAATTTTACTTGAAAAAACTTAAATTTTTATTAATATTTATATTAAAGTAGTATTTTCAATCCTTTTATGAAGTTTCCTACTCTTGCAAAATAGATAGAAATTTGAATAAGTCCCTTTTTTGCCGAGATAGATCCAAATCGACTTCATCGACATGCCTTTATTTAGCAATTCTTGTATTATATTTTTCGACTCATCGTGCATACTACTCAAAACACCAAATGGGCGTCCCAAAATCTTTCCGCTTGCTTTTGCTTTTTCAAGCCCTGCTTTTGTCCTTTGAGATATAAAATCTTTTTCTACTTCAGCTATATAGGCATAAAAAGAAAGTAATAGCTTTGAATGTGGGTTGTTAAAGCTACTAAGTTCAAGTTGTTTAAGAAAAACAAATTGGATACCTTTGTTTGACAAGTCTAGTATAAAATTCATTGTTTCAAACATACTTCTGCCGAGTCTTGAAAGTTCATAAACTATCAAAACATCACCTTTTTTTAGCTTTTTTAATTCATCTATTTTGCGTTTTTTAAAACTCTTTCCTGCACTTTGTTGAACTTCTATAAATCTATCTATAATGAGCTTTTCTTTTTGTGCATATTCTAAAATTTGCATTTTTTGAACATCTGTATCTTGCTTATTTGTGCTTACCCTTACATATGCTACAACCATTATTCTCTTTTCAATATCTCTTCTTGTATCATTTTATGCTCTAACCTTTCAAGGTATTTTCGATACGATCGTATGGCTTTAAGCGTATTTCTTAATCCAATGCAAAAGATTATTAAGATAATTCCGAGAAAAGTCAAACCTGTAATAAGATTTGCCTTATCATCATAATGCCTAATTGCTACAAGAAATATTATTGCCAAATTTCCAAATATGAGATAAATAAATTGTTTCTTTTCTTTATACAATCGATTTAGGGTATTCACAAAATGCCTTTAAAATGAAATTTATTAATTTTAGCATATCTTGCCTTTAATAATGGCTAATATTTTTATCTCTTTTTTAAAATCACTTTCTTTAAGCTTATTTTCCTTACCGCTTAAGGTTTGAAGTCTTATTTCATCAAATTCTTTAAAATACTGCACTACAAGAATGCTTCCTTTAAAATCGATGATGATTTTATCGCCATTTTTAAGGTTGCCATCACGCACAACGACTAAAATTTCATTATTTTTAGCATAAGGTTCTAATTCATTATGACTAACATTGATAAAACAAATATCAAACTTTCCTATTCCCTCAAATAAACTATCTAAAAACCAAGATTTTATATTAAGAGGTTCTTGTTCGCACTTGCCATCCATAAAGTTATTAATTCCTTTATAAACAGCACAAATGCTTTCTTTTGTTTCTTTGAATTCAAGCTTTTTGCTTGGATCTATACCATACTTTATAAAAGCTTCATTAAGGCTCATATCAGTATCAAAATAATCAAATCCTATACCTGTGCCTTGTAAAATTTTCCATTTTACCCCTTGAGTAAGGGGATTAACATTGTTTTCATAAGAATTTATACTACCTCTAGCTACACCTATTTTTTCGCCAAATTCTCTTTGACTTAATCCATAAATATTGCGTAAATCTCGTAATTTTTCGCCGATCGTTTTCATAGTTATATTATTTCTCCTTTATGAATTTGTTAAAAAAATCATCAGAGCTTTTTTCTTGATTTTCCTTTTCTTTCCTGCTCTCTTTATGCTTATTAATAAGATAATCAGCTCTTTCTTGATTGATTTCAATAAGATAATTCAAGTAATCTTCACACAAATGATTGTATTTATACTTTTTGCATAAAAAGCTTGCTCTATTTATGCTCCCTTTAAAATCGCCTTTATCTGACTCATACAAATCCCTTTGTTTATCAAAAGCTTTTTGTTGTTCTTTATTTAAATTTTCGTAAATTAAAGTCTCTATGCGTTTTATGTCATTCTCTTCGCCTGAAAAGTATGGTGGGATCATTGCAAATGTTACTACCCAGTAAATTAATAACATTAAAGTATTAAAGAATGCAAACGATAGACTATTCCTACCTGCATCTAAGAAAATGGCTTCAAAAAGTATTAAAATAGAAAATAAAAGCACATAAATACCAAAATCATCTATAAAAGATATAGGAAAAAGATTTGCAATATCACTTGAAATAAACACCAAGTTAGAAAACAGGGCAAAACAAATTGTCAAAATGCAAATAATCAACATTGTCGAAATGTAAATAACTAACATTGTTTTCCCCTTAACTTCACTAGCATCCATATCAACATCTTGGCATCCAAGATTGCCACTATCAATTTTTATTTTCATTTTTCCTCCTTTAACAATTTAAATCTATATTGCTAAAATACATAACAATAAGTAATACACAACATATGAAAGCACATATTATAATAATAAGCCCACAAATATACAAAAAAGCACTTTTATAATCCCTTGCTTTTATTTTTTTAATAGCATCATTAAACATTTTGCAAAAAATACAAATACCTATTATAAAAGAAAACACTATTAAAGAAATAAGAATTATTGATAAAGAAATACGAATTATTGAAAATATAGTGCTCATCGCTTTACCCTTGTTTAAATAAATCTGCATTCTCGTGGATATTGCCGATGACACTTGCAAATTCTTTCCACTCATCGTAGTCCTCTAGCATTAAGGATATTTTGGCGTTTTTAGAACTTCCAGCCTTGTCTATACTTACTCCTTCAAAAAGACTAAAACACACCTCAAAAATGTCTCTTTTAAAGCCACATTTAAGTTCTAAAATATCTCCTACAAAGATTTTCACGCCGTTTTTGTCTTTTAAGCCTGTGTAAAGCTCAATTTCTGCTTTTTCTATATTTTGATAATAACCTTTTTCACCTTCACTAGACATCTGCATATAACTTTTAAATTTTCTTATTTCTATACACATATCACCACAACGCTCGCCATCCATTGACTCATAACCATCTTCACAAAGAGCATACTCTTGTCTTTGTATATCCCACACCCTAAAATCAAAGTCTTGTAGTTTCATTTTTTACCTCCTTATTTATTTATGAATGTGCCTATATTCATCTTCAATCAAATCATCGCCTAAAATGTAGGTTATGTAATTTAATTTATCAACTTTCATTTCTTTTAAAAATTTAAAAAATTGCTTTGTGGTTAAATCTTCATCATTACATAATTGAAAATAAGGGATTATTTTTATATTATGCTCTTTAAAAAAGTCAGGAACAATAAAATTCTGACTTAAAAAATCAATTTTTATGGTTTGTTTTCTTAACTCTTTAAAAAAAGAAGTTTTTTCAAATAAAATCATTGCGTCTAAGTCATCTTTTGCTTTGGAGTTATTATAAATTTCATTAAAATATTTTTCATCTACCCATACTCTAAGCGTCATTTCAAAATAGTCATCGCTGTCATATTTTTCTTTATTTTTATAACCGAAAAGAAATCTAATCTTGTCGTTGCTTTTAAACTTATCAAAAAATTCCTTTTTATCTATCATTGCGATTTGCATAATGTTATCCATTTCTTGATTCTCCTTGTCCTTTATATTTTGTTCGTCTTCTAAATTTTTACAATACAAAGCTAAGCCTTCTATATCCCTAGATACGCCAAAAATATAAATAAAAAATAAAATAAAAAATAAACCGCCTCCAAGCAATGCAATAAATATGCCGCCCTCTCCAAAAAGTTCTCCAAGCGATTGATGCGTAAGAACAAAAGGTATAATCATAATAAAACAAAGACTTGCAAAGCCAAGCTTTTCCAAACTTCCTTCGAGATAAGTCTTGATAGTCCTATTGTTATCAAAATCTTCAAGTTTAATTTTTTTCATTGTTTTTCTACCTTTTAATTCTTTTTTCATTTTTTCCCTCCTTATTTTTTAAGTTTTATTCTAATTTTTAGATTAAATTAAAATAAAAGGTATATTTAAATATTTATTTTTAACTTTAAATTAAAAATAAATCGTATATTTATACTAAATAATAAATATAAATTTATCGGTCGATTATTTTAAACTAAAGGAAAAAAATGCGTAACAAAAAATTTTTTAAAATTTTGTTTCTTGTTGGCTCGATAATGTTATTGCCTAGTCTTAGCTTTGCTGCTGGTGGTATTGATAAGGTCAATACCTTTTTACAAAACATATCAACCGCTCTTTATGCGATAGGTGCTATTGTGCTTACCATAGCGTTTATGTGGGCTGGGTTTAAGATTATGTTTCAAGGACAAACTTTACAACAAGTTGCTCCTACTTTTATAGGCGGTGTTATTGTTGGTTGTGCTTCTGCTATAGCTGGATATATTATAAGCTAGGTTTTCAAATGGACTTGCACCCTTTATTTAAAGGACTTACACGCCCTGCTATGATTTTTGGTGTGCCAATTACGCCACTATTTGTTGCTATGAGCATAATTGGTTTATTAAGCTTTTATATCCAAAATTTATTTATGGCGTTATTTTGCATACCTACCTATTTTGTAATGAAACAAATGGCTAAGCAAGATAATTTCATTTTTAGGCTTTATTTTTTAAAAATGCGATTTTTTACCAATCCGCTTTCAAAAAAATTTCACGGCGTAAAAACTTTTCAAGCGATGAGTTACACTAAAACGAATTACAAAAAAACTGATCCCATCAAATTAAGTCTTTTTGCTCTTAGTAGTGAAGCAAACTTTGAAAAGCTTATCCCTTTTAGCTCCGTGGTTGATGATGGCATAGTGATTACAAAAGATTATTTGTTACTTTGCACCTATCAAATTGATGGAATTTCATTTGAATGCGAAAGCGATACAGACTTAGATTTTAAAAATGAAGCACTAAATATGCTGTTTAAGGCTTTTTCTAATGAACCGATAAGCTTTTATTTTCATAGTGCAAGACATAGTATAAATGATAAATTTGTTTCTAGGTTTGATAATTCATATCTTAAAGATATAGATGAATCTTATTACAAAAGCTTCAAAGAAGGAAGTTTGTTTAAAAATTCTATGTTTTTAACAATCATCTTTAACCCTCTTTCACGCCTTGAAAAAAAGAGTTTTGAGAAGAGTTCTTTTGATACAAAGAAACAAGAAATTAGGATATTCATACAAAAATTTAATGAATATCTACTTCGTCTTGAATCAAATTTGAAAAGTTTTGATTGTAAAAAACTCAGCACCTATGAAAAAGATGGGTATGCTTATTCTAAGCAACTTGAGTTTTATAACTTTCTTATAGGTGGTAAATTTAAGCCTATTAGAATATTGCCAACCCCTATTTATGAGTATTTGACAGGGGGTTTAAATTCTATTTATTTCAATTATGATATGGCTCAAATCAATTATAACGATGATACAAAGCGTTTTGCTCGCATAATAGAGATTAAGGATTACACCAACTCTACTTTTGCTGGCATTTTGGATTCATTAATGTATTTACAAGTAGAATACACCATTACGCAAAGTTTTCAGCCTCTAGCTATGGTTGATGCAAAAAGTGCTTTAAATAAACAAAGAAAGCAACTTATAGCAAGTGAAGATGACTCACTCTCTCAAGTAGAAGAACTTGATATTGCACTTGATAGCTTAGCAAGCGGAGATATTTCTTTTGGTAAATATCATTTTGAAATTGTAGTTTATGCTGATGACATAAAAGAGTGTAAAGACAAAACAAATGAAGTGATCACAAGGCTTAATGAGTTGGGTTTTATGGCAAGTATTGCTAATATCGCTTTACCAAGTGCTTATTTTTCAACCATACCCTGCAATTTTACCATTCGTCCTCGTATCAATTTGATTTCTAGTATTAACTTTAGCTCTCTTATAGCCTTGCATAACTTTGATTCAGGCAAAAGAGAAAACAATTGTTGGGGACAAGCTGTAACAATGCTTAAAACACCAAATAAAAGCCCTTATTATCTTAATTTTCATCAAAGTAGTGGTAAAAATAAAGATGATTTTGGCGAACTCTATCTTGCAAATAGTCTTATTTTGGGACAAAGTGGGGGAGGCAAAACAGTGTTTATGAACTTTACTTTTAACCAAATGCTTAAATACGCAGATAAATCCACATTTCCAAGCAATATGCCCGAAGAAAATAAAAAATTTACAGCTGTATATTTAGACAAGGACAAAGGTGCTTTAGGCAATATATTATGTGCTGGAGGTCGCTACATTACTATAGAAAATGGCAAACCGACAGGATTTAATCCTTTTATGGTTGAATCTACTCAAGAAAATGTAAGACAACTAAAAAATCTCATAAAGCTTTGTGTAACAAGAAAAGGCGAAGTTTTAAATACCAAAGAAGAAAAGAGTCTTAGCGACGCAGTTGATTTTATAATGACACAATTTGAGCCTAAAGAAAGAGAATACCCTATTTCTTTACTTTTAGAAAATTTAACAGAAGACATTAATGATGACAATTCTTTAAAGTCAAGATTATTATCTTTTAAACAAGGCAATCAATTTGGTTGGGTATTTGATAACAAAACTGATATTTTAGACTTTCCAGATGAAATTAATGTTTTTGGAATTGATGGGACAGAGTTTTTAGATGATAGCGATGTAAGCGGAATTTTAAGCTATTTTATTCTTTGGCGTGTTATGAATTTGGCAGATGGAAGAAGGCTTTGTGTTGATATTGATGAGGCGTGGAAATGGCTTGAAAATGAAATAGTAGCTTTAGAAGTTAAAAATAAATTCAAAACCATACGAAAACAAAATGGCTTTTTACGCCTTGCTACACAAAGTGTAGAAGATTTTTTGAAGCTACCTATCGCAAAAACACTTATAGAGCAATCAGCTACAAAGATATTTCTACCAAATCCTTTAGCAAAAGAAGATGATTATGTGAATGGGTTAAATTTAAGTATTGATGAATATCAAATCATTAGAGATTTTCAACCTTCAAAAAGACAATTTCTTGTTAAAAGACAAGATGAAAAAGTGATTTGCACGCTTGATTTAAGCTCTTTAGGCAAAGAAAATTTAATGATACTTTCTACAGGAAGTGCATATATAGATACTATAGAAGCTATTTTTGCAGATGAAAACAAAAGCCTAGATGAAAAAATCAAAGCTTTAAAAGAAATATATAAATCAGCATAAAGGAGAAAAAATGAATGCTGTAAATTTGATAGGTTATTTGGGTGCAGATTTTGATGTCGCTTACACACAAGCTGACAAATGCTATGCTAAAAACTCACTAGCAATTACAAAGCGTTTTAAAAATGCTAAAGGTAATGAAGAAAGCCAAACTTCTTGGATACCCATTACTATATTTGGAAAAATGGCAGAAACGGCGTATTTGCATTTTCCTAAGGGTTCTCAATTTGCTTGCAGTGGAGAATTAATAACAAGCACTTATTCTGATTCTAATGGAAACAATCGCACAAGTTTTAGTGTAATAGTACATAAGTTTTACTGGCTTAGTGGCAATAAGAAAGATGGCAGTTTTACAACGCCAAATAAAGTTGTTCCTAAGGCTCAACCTCCTACACAACAAAACCAAGCTCAAGAAGAAATAGATTATGACAATGTGGATATAAGCGAATCTGAAATGTCAGTACTTCCATTTTAAAGGAGATAAAATGAAAGAAATTCAAATTTTTAAAAACGAAAACTTAGGTGCAATAAGAATAAAAGGTGATCTTGAAAATCCTTTATTTTGTTTGTCTGATATTTGCAAAATTTTAGGCTTAGCCTATCCTAACAAAATAGCAAATATGATAAAAAAGGAGTTTGAGTGGGAGGAATTAAATTCCGCCAGCTTTGATACTGGTTATGGCGTTAAAAAATTTACCATGATAACCGAGCCGCAGCTTTACTTCGTGCTTATGCGTAGTGATAAACCAAAGGCTAAACCTTTTAGGCGTTGGATTTCAGATGAAGTTTTACCAAAAATTCGCAAACAAGGCGTATATTCTCCAAATGACTATATCAATGAGCTTATGGCTTTGCTTACCCCAAATATCCCTCCTTATGATTTCTCAGTTAAGATAGATATAAATGATTGGCACAATAGAAAAGAACTTTCATTGCACTACTCAGTAGGTGTAGCCAAGATGAAAAAAGAGAAAAAAGAAAATGAGCTTTTGAATGTCAAGTTTGCTTCAAAGGAAACCAAATAACATAGGAAACAAGAAAACATAAACCAAAAATCAAATTTTGAAAGGTAAATGATGAAAACAAATTCTTTTTATAGCCACGATAAAGCCCCATCTTGTCAAAGAACAAAAAAACCAATAAGCCTTTATACCAAGAAAATTGTTATATTAATTTCTTTTTTTCTTGTGTCAAATCAAGCTTTAGCTGCAGGCATTCCTGTAATTGATGCTGCCGCAAATACGCAAATGCAGGTTCAAAATGCCAAACAAATAGCCGAATGGGTAAAAGAAGCTACACGATGGGCGGATACAATAACTCATTATAAAAAACAATTACAAGCCTATAGTGATGAGCTTAATAGTTTAACAGGGGTAAAATCATCAATATCCTCGCTTAGAGATTTAAAGCAAATTTATTCTGATTTTGGTAGGGCATATACAAACATACAAGACTTTAACAATAAAGTTTTAAGCGATCCTATGTCTTTTATCAAAGGAGAGTTAAAAGACGCTTATAAAAAATACACACTTTTTGATCGTTGCGAAAATATAAGCAACCAAGAACAAAAATCCTTGTGTATGGTTGATATGCTTACTTATGTAGCTCAAGAGCAAAACCTTGATCAATCTCAAAAACAACTCAATACCATAAATCAAAACTTAGCTGATTTGGATCAAAAATTAAGAAAAACTCAAGATATTAAAGAAGCTCAAGATATAGCAAACGCTATAGCTTCAGAAGGACTTAAAATACAAATGATTCAATCAAATATCAATCTACAAAACGCACAATATGAAAAACAAAGAGCCATTAGAGAAGAACAAGCTCAACAACTCTTTTCTAAAAGGGCTTCAAATACCAGCTATGACACTATTCAAGCTTTAGGTTTGGATTAATAAGGTAAAAAATGAATATTTTTCAAGGCATAGGCAAGATAGTCGAAAACATTTTTGCAACAATCCAAAATGCTTCTTTGAATGACAAATTTATTCAACTTCAAAGCATAGTAAGCATACTTATTGTTTTAAGCATTATGTATAAAGGCTATCAAACTATGGCTGGAAAATCGCAAGATCCAATAAGAGAGCTTGTATGGGATATAGCAAGAAAACTTTTGATACTTACCTTTGTCTTAAATGTCAATGGCTGGCTTAACTCTGCTATATCAGCCCTTGATGGAATTTATACTTGGGCTGGTGGAGGAACACAATTTTACGCTCAGCTTGATCAAATTTGTGTAAGCTTTGGAAAATCATTGCAAGTTGTTATAGATAATAGTAATAGTCGCTTTGATCCTTTTTTAGCTATAACAAATGGGCTAATTATTCTTGTTATGGTTTTATCATTTCTAGGGCTTATCATCACCTTTGCTTTTACTATCATTGCGACTTCTATTACAAATACTTTTTTAATCATTGCCTTACCTTTAGCCTTATTTTGTTTTATGTATGAAAACACCAAACAAGTTTTTGTGCAATGGATGAATATGTTTATCTCAAATGTATTTTTACTTATTTTTATGAGCTGTTTTGCTGATTTTCTTATCAAACATATGGCTGCCTTATATGGCGATGTTAAAGTTGTGGAAGATAGCCTAATAGCAAGTATTTTGCAGCCTATTCTTATTTCAGGCATTTTAGTTACTTGTATAGGAGTGATTAAATCTCTTGCTTCTAACCTAGCTCAAGTTACTTTAGACTCAGCCTCTGCAAGTGGCTTACAATCATTTGCAGGAAGTGCTGGAAAAGGAGCAGGTATGACAGCTAGAGGGGCTGGCAAGCTTGCTCTAGGAGCATTCTCAGGTTCTGCTAGAAAAGCAGAAAGCAGAGGAGGTATGACAGGGATTGCTGGATTTGCAGCCAAAAAAGCAATGTCTTTTGCTGCAAATAAAGCTACAGGTGGTTTAGCAGGTGCTGCAAGTGCTGCTAAAAATCTTTTATCAAAAGCAAGAAATGGTTGAAATGGAAGATAAAAAAGAACTTCGTGGGATTTATAATGTAACTTTCAACGAGAAAAAGGCTACAGCCATAAAAACAGATATCGAGCTTATTGAAGATGCTGTAATCGCTGAATTAACCTATTATGTTAAGGGTTGGCATAATGAAAGAAGAGATAAAGGAGCTGGTGCAGAACACATTAAACTTCACTTGAAAAAAGGAAGTAATGGCGAGATAAAAGTTGAAGAGCTTTTAAACTTAGGAAAATCTATAAGAATTTATAAAGCACAATTTAAAGAACCTTATAAAGATAACGAAACAGCAAGCGTTTATGAATGGCAAAATGATGAAGGTGTGAGATTTAGAACAGTTATAGATAGAATCAGAGGAGAGGGTCACTCGAATACGCCACTATCCCCCTCTGATAGTCAAATTATAACATTCTATTCTGATAGAAATCTTAATCAAAGAATGGAGTTTAAAAATCCAAAAGTAGCAGAGTATTATAAAGGTCTTGAGGCGATACAAAACACGCCAAAAAGTCAAGAAGCAAACAAAGAAGAAAAGCTTGCAAACATAAGAGCTGAAGTAAAAACTATTAGTGAAAAACAAGTTAAAAAAGACTTGGATAAAAATTTAAACAAAGAAAGGTAAAGGCTTATGAAAATCAATGCTGAAAAACTTTTAAAGCAAAAAAATAACGAATGGTTAAGGCAAGACTTATGCAATGTAATTTCACTCCTTGCAGATAGACTAAGCTCTGTATTGCAAGAACTTGAAGAGTGTAGAAAAAACACACCAAATTCACATTTTGCTACTACTCTTGGTGAAAGAATCGCAACTCTTGAAGCTGAAAATTCATCGCTTAAAGATGAAAATGAAAGGCTTGCAAAAGAACTTAAAGAGTATGAAATATTAGTTTCTTGCTCTGATTTGGATAATTTCAATCCAGCACATTTTCAACAAGGAGAACATATCAATGAAAACTAAATCAAGTATTTTAATAGGAGTTTTTATGACATTTTTACTTTTTCAAGCTTGTTCTGCAAAACACAAACAAAGCATTGATGAGCAAAAAAACCTTTCAAAATATGAGGAACTTTTTAAAGATGATGGGAATTTAATTCCTATCAACTCGGCTGAAATCCAAAGACAGCTAGGCGAATAAGGAGAAAGTATGTATAAGGAAGCTATCGATTTTGAAAGCTCTGTGCGTTATTTGATAGAGCAAAGCAATAAAAGAGCTTGGCTTGTAGCTTTTGTAAGCATATTTGTGGCAATTTTAAGTATTGTAGCAGTGTTATTGCTTACTCCACTTAAAAGCGTTGAGCCTTATGTTATCAGGGTAGATAACACCACAGGAATGGTAGATATTTTAACTACGCTCGATGAGGAACAAATAACTTCTATTGAAGCTTTAGACAAGCATTTTGTATCACAATATATTAAAGCTAGAGAAGGGTATTACTATGATATGCTTAATCAAGACTATATTTTTGTCCAACTCCTTTCAACCCCACAAATTGCAGAAGCATATAGAGCTATTTATTCAGGCGACAATCCAAGAGATGCGAAACTAGGAAATAATTTTCAGGTAGAAGTGCAAATTTTAAGCATAGTTTTAAATGAAAGTAATGGAGCAAAAACAGCAACTGCAAGAATTAATCTTAAAACAATAAACAAAAATTCAAAGGCTGAAAGTATCGCCACTAAGGTTATTACTTTAAGCTATGAATACCAAACCGCTCAGGTAAATGAAGAAAATAGACTTTTAAATCCTTTAGGATTTAAAGTAACAAATTATAGGATCGATGAGGAAATTACAAGATGAAAAAGCTACTCAAATCATTGACACTTATTTTGTGTTTTGGTGTTTTTATAAATCAGGCTTATGCTTTAAGCCTGCCAAAATTAAGCAAGTATGACAAAAAAATCACTTATGCTGTGTTTAATGCCAATGATGTCTTTCAAATTGCTGCAGCTAATGGATATGTTAGCGTGGTGGAGTTTAGCAAAGATGAAAGAATTATTACCATTTCAACAGGCTTTAGCGAGGGTTGGGAGCTTATTGATCGTGCAAATTTGCTTTTTATAAAACCAAAAGCTTATACGACTAAATTTGTGCATAGCGAAAATCCAGAAGAAGGCAATGCAATAAGCGAAATTGTCGTTGATCCAACACCTGCAACTTGGAAAACGAACCTTATAGTAACCACAAATATGAATATGTATGTTTTTGATTTAGTGCTTAACTCTAAATCAAAAATTTATAAACTCAGCTTTTCATACCCTGATAGAGAGCTTGCAAATATAAACGAGCTTCAAAAAAAGCTTGATGAGCAAATCGAACAAGATAAGCTTGATAGCTCACTTAATAGGGTGTCAGTGCCTAGAAATTGGGATTTTTATATGAAAGTCAATAAAGGAAGTGAAAACATTACCCCAAATTTTGCTTATGATGATGGAGTTTTTACTTATCTTGGTTTTGACAATACAAAAAGCTTCCCTGCTGTTTTTGCTTATGAAAATAAACAAGAATCTATACTTAATTCACACATTAAAAAAGATGGTAATTATGATGTATTAGTTATTCACAAAGTATTACCACAAATTTTACTTCGTAGTGGAGATAAGGTCGTTGGAATTTTTAATAAAGGCTATGCCAAAAATCCTTTAAGATCAACGCCTCAAACTTCTAATGATGAAGAAGTAGAAAGAGTGCTTTTAGATGAAAAATCTCAAAAACGCCAAGAAATAGAAAGCGAGACGCAAAAAGCTTTTAAAATGCTTGAACAAAGGCAAAATAATGAGTGAAAATCAACAAAATTCACAAAATGAGAATGTTTTACTTGAGCTTAGCTCAAAAAATAATAAAAAATTAATCTCTTATGCTTTGTTTGCATTGGGTGCTTTATTATTTTTTCTTATTATTCTTTGGACTTTAAGCTCGCTAGGCAAAGCAGAAGAACAACAAAATACCCAACAAGAAAACACAAATATAAATTTAAGTGATTCTGTAAAAAATAATAGAGATTTTATCCTCACAAACGATTCACAAGAAAAGAATTTGCTTGATTTGGCACAAACTCCTCAAACTTTACCAAGTCAAGCAAATACAACCACATTAGAGCCTATGCTAGCAGAAAAGTCCTTGCCAAAGCCTAGAATCATTAAAGGCATAGGCACTGCTGTAATAGCAAGCTCTAGCGATTCAGGACAAAGTGGCAGTCCTTATGCAAGCGATAGTGTAAATAATGGTGCTAATTTTGCTTCAAAACCTCAAACCTTGCTTGAATTTGGGCAAAATGGAGCAACAGGCTCAAACAATCAAATAAGCTCAAGCACAAATTCAAACACAGGGGAAGTATTCACACCTACTGCAGCAAGTTTTTCTCAGTTTAATCCAAGCCTACTTTTGCCAAAAGGCACTTATATAGGTTGTGCTTTACAAACTAGGCTTATAAGTGAAATAAAGGGCGGAATTTCTTGTGTGGTAAGCAATGATATTTATTCAAGCAATGGACATACTTTGCTCATAGAAAAAGGAAGTGTTATCACAGGTGCTTATAGTGGTGGGGAGCTAAACGATGGAAGCACAAGACTTTTTGTCATTTGGCAAGAAATTAGAACGCCTTATAATATCGTTATACCAGTATTTTCAGGAGCAACCGATCCTTTAGGTGCTGCTGGAGTTGAAGGCTATGTAAATCATCATTATATGAAGCGTTTTGGAGCTGCAGTTTTATTAAGTGTTATTGATGATAGCCTCGCTATTTTAGCAAGTGAACTTTCTAGGAAAAGTGGCAATAATACCACAAATTATTATAATTTTACTGAAAACACAAGGGAACAAGCTAGCGAAATAGCAAACACTGCACTTGAAAAAATGATTGATATAAAGCCTACTTTATACAAAAATCAAGGGGATTTAGTTGGTGTTTATGTTAATAAAGACATTGATTTTTCAAAAGTATATAAGCTTAGAAGGAAAAGATAATGTCAATTTCTTTACAAAAATACTCTTCATCGTATTTTGGAAAATATTTAACAAATCCTCTTATCAATGAAATTTGTTATAACGGAGAAAATAAAATTTGGTTTGAAAATGCTAATGGCATTTGGGAAAGCGAGGATACAAATCTTAATTTTGAGGGTGCAAAGGCTTTTGCTGCAGCGGCAGCAAGTTATAAAGAAGATCAAATAGACAAAGCACGCCCTATATTAAGTTGTATTTTAGTAAATGGCGAGCGTGTGCAAATTGTTATGCCACCTGCCACAAAAAAAGAACGAATTTCTATCACTATAAGAAAGCCTTCACAGCGTCGCTTTACAATCGACGATCACGAAAAAAGTGGTTTATTTGAAAATGTAGAGCATAAAGATAATAACGCTATAAGCCCAAAGGATAAAGAACTTTTAGAGCTTTACAATGAAGGTGATTATAAAAATTTTATTGCTAAAGCTGTTGGATTTGGAAAAAATGTAGTTATTTGCGGGGAAACAGGAAGTGGTAAAACTACCTTTATGAAAAGCTTGATTGATTTTATCCCAGTTGATGAACGAATTATCACTATTGAGGATGTTGAAGAAATCAAATTTTACGAACACAAAAACTTCGTCCAGCTTTTCTACCCAAGCGAAGCAAAAAGTATTGATTTTTTAAACTCGGCTACGCTTTTAAAATCTTGTCTTAGAATGAAGCCTGATCGAATTTTACTTGCTGAGTTAAGAGGTGCTGAAACTTATGATTTCATCAATGTTTTAAGTAGCGGACACGGAGGAAGTATTACCTCTTGCCACGCAGGAAGTAGCAAAGACGCTTTCAAACGCCTTGCAATGATGATTTTACAAAATCCACAAGGGCAATGCGTGCCTTTTGACATTATTCAAAAAATGCTTACCGATCTCATCGATGTTATCGTGCATATTTATGCCCATCACGGCAAAAGACGCATAAGCGAAATTTATTTTAAGGAAGCTCATCGTGAGGAGTGATAAAGAAAAACAAGAACTTCAAAACAAAATTTTAGAACTAGAAAACTATGTAAAAAACGCTAAAGAAAACATTGAAAAATGTGAAAAGGCTATTAAAGCTTTAAAAGATA